>NZ_JBTNDU010000016.1:0-92863 GCF_054510835.1 Arthrobacter sp. TmT3-37
GGGGGGGGGGGGGGGAGCGGGAGGGGGGGCGGCAGGGGGGGGGGGGGGGGGGAGGGAGGCACAGCCCCCGCTCCCCCCCCGCCCCTGCTCAGTGTCCTGCCTAGCGGTCGAGGTCGCCGCGGATGAAGGCTTCGACCTTCTCGTGGGCGATGTCGTCGGCGTACTGCTCCGGCGGCGACTTCATGAAGTAGCTGGACGCGGAGAGGATCGGACCTCCGATGCCGCGGTCCAGGGCGATCTTCGCAGCGCGGATGGCGTCGATGATGACACCGGCCGAGTTCGGGGAGTCCCAGACCTCGAGCTTGTACTCGAGGGACACAGGGGCATCGCCGAAGTTACGGCCTTCGAGGCGGACGAACGCCCACTTGCGGTCGTCGAGCCAGGCGACGTAGTCGGACGGGCCGATGTGGACGTCGTCCGCGTGCAGTTCGGCCTTGACGTTGGAGGTGACGGCCTGGGTCTTGGAGATCTTCTTGGACTCGAGGCGGTCGCGTTCGAGCATGTTCTTGAAGTCCATGTTGCCGCCGACGTTCAGCTGGTACGTGCGGTCCAGGGTGACGCCGCGGTCCTCGAAGAGCTTCGCCATGACACGGTGCGTGATCGTGGCGCCGATCTGGCTCTTGATGTCGTCGCCCACGATGGGGATCCCGGCATCGGTGAACTTGTCGGCCCACTCCTTGGTGCCGGCGATGAACACGGGCAGGGCGTTGACGAACGCGACGCCGGCGTCGATGGCACACTGCGCGTAGTACTTCGCGGCGTGCTCGGAGCCCACGGGCAGGTAGCAGACCAGGACATCGGCCTTCGAGGCCTTGAGCTGGGCGACGATGTCGACGGGTTCCTCGTCGGACTCGACGATCGTCTCGCGGTAGTACTTGCCCAGGCCGTCGAGGGTGTGACCGCGCTGGACGATCACGCCGGTGGGGGGCACGTCGGCGATCTTGATGGTGTTGTTCTCGCTGGCGCCGATGGCCTCGGCGAGGTCGTGGCCGACCTTCTTGCCGTCGACGTCGAACGCCGCCACGAACTGCACGTCCCCCACGTGGTACTTGCCGAACTCGACATGCATCAGGCCGGGAATCGTTCCCGCCGGATCCGCGTCGCGGTAGTAGTGCACTCCCTGCACCAGTGACGCGGCACAGTTGCCGACTCCAATGATTGCCACGCGAATGGGGTTCTGTCCCACAGTTCTCCTCGAAAGCCAGTTGAATATGCCCCGACCGTCATCGCTCCGGGCGCGGTCGGCAGGAAATGCCAGTCTACGTTCAGTATCCAACTCCGCCGCGTGCTCCTCCATTCCTTGCCTTCCCGGACGGGGCGCGTCAAGCTGCGTCCCGTCCGCACCGGGGTGCGCCGGCCTGCCGCTAGGCTCGGTGGATGACGTCGGGGACGGGGACACGCGGACCGTACCGCATCAGCGTCCCCACCCGTTCGGACCCCGTCCTCGGGCCACTGGTCGAGGGAGTCGGCGGGCCCCTGGGACGGCACGCCGATCCGGGCCGGATCGCTCCCCGATGGTTCACGGTCGAGCGGGTCCTGATCCTCCTCACGGTCGCCGCGGCCGTACTGGCCGTGGTGGTCAAGAACCCGTGTCGGCTCCAGGGGTGGTCCTCGCCCGACTACTTCTACCGGGCGTGCTACTCCGACTGGGCGGAGCTCTACCAGAGCCGCGGCCTCGGCGAGGGGATCCTGCCCTTCATCACACCGGGGGTGCTCTTCGAGTACCCGGTGCTGCTCGGCCTGCTGGCCTCGGGCACCGCCGTCCTCGTGGACCTCCTGGCGGGCGGCGCCGCGCCCGGCACGAAGTCGCTCCTCTACTTCGACCTGAACGCGGTGCTCCTCACCGGCATATGGATCCTGACGGTGTTCGCCACGCTCCGGCTGGCGAACCGAAGGCCGTGGGATGCCGTCGTCGTCGCGACCGCACCCGTCATCATCCTGTCCGGCACCATCAACTGGGACCTGTGGGCCGTGTTGCTCGCGACGGCCGGGATGCTGGCCTTCGCCCGAGACCGCCCGGTCCTCGCGGGCGCTCTCTGGGGCCTCGGCGCTGCCGTGAAGCTGTACCCCGTGCTGCTGCTCGGTGCCGTCCTGGTCCTCGCGCTCCGGTCGGGGCGGATCCGGCCGTTCCTCTCCGCCTCCCTGGGCGCGGTGGCGTCCTGGGCCGCGGTGAATGTGCCCTTCCTGCTCCGCGACCCGGAAGGGTGGGCGTACTTCCTGACGTTCTCGGAGTCGCGCGACGCCGGCTTCTCCTCGGGCTGGTACGTCTACAACGCCCTCGCCGATCGGGCCGGCGCGGCGACGCTGTCTCCCGCAGCCATCACGGCGGGCGCGATGATCCTCTTCGCCCTCGCCTGTGCCGGGATCGCAGTGCTCGCCCTGCGAGCCGAACGGCGCCCGCGCCTGGCTCAGCTCGCCCTGCTGGTCGTTGGCGCGTTCATCCTCTGCAACAAGGTCTATTCACCCCAGTACGCGCTCTGGCTGGTGCCCCTGATCGCCCTCGCCGTACCCCGCTGGCGCGTGGTCCTCGCCTGGCAGCTCGTCGAAGTGCTCCACTGGATCGCCGTCTGGCTGTACCTCGGGGGTCGGACGAGCGGTGGCGCCCCCGAACACAACCTCGGGCTCGGTATGTACTCCTGGGCGGTCCTCGCTCATATTCTCGCTACTGCATACGTCCTGGCTGTCGTCGTCGGGGAGATTCTGGCGCCCGAGCGGGACATCGTGCGGCGTGTCGGCATCGACGACCCCCAGGGAGGCCCCTTCGACGGGGCCGTCGACCGCTTCGTCCTGCGATCCGGCACGGTGTCGACCGGAGCCGCCGGGCGCGGGCGCGGGCGGGCGGTCCCGGCGACACCGGTCGGGACGGCACGGAAGAACTCCGCCCGCGCTGCTCCGATAGGCTGGCAGGACCGCGGGGAAGCCGTTCCCGTGCCGGCGGATCTCGGTCCCGGGCCGGCACTGGAGCGCACATCGGCCGCCCGCGCGCCATCATCAGGACCAGTGGAAGACCATCAGTGACTGCAGCACCCCTGAACTACAGCAAGCTCGACGGGACCGCCTTCGCCGCGATCGCCGACGCCCATCCGCACGTCGTCATCCCCATCGAGCAGACGCCCGACTGGGTCGAGTTCGAACGCGCGCTCGGGCGCTCGCCCCTGGGGATCTGGTCCTACCGGGACGAGGCCGGGACCCTGGTGGCGACCGCCAGCTACGTGCACATCGTGCGTCGCTTCAGGGAGTCGGTGGTGGTCGTCAACGGTCCGGTGTGGTTCGCCGAGCGGACCCCGGCCGCGGAACGGGTCCTGATGGAGACGGTGCGCCGGCAGTTCCGCGACTCCGCCGACGTCCATCCCCTGTACGTCCGCATGCAGGTGTCCACACTGCAGGCGCCGGCCACGGGTCCCATCGAGCACGGCTGGTACGAGCGCGAGATCGTCGTGGACCTGACGCCGTCGGAAGCGGACCTGCTGAGAAGTTTCCGGCCGAATGCCCGCAACAGCATCCGTCGGGCCCAGCGCAACGGCGTCGAGGTGCGTTCCATTCCCCGAGAGGAATGGAAAGAGGTCTTCGCGGCGCAGCTGTTCCCGATCATGCAGGAAACCGCGGAGCGGGACGGGTTCCAGTCCTTCGACTCGACCTACTACGAGACGCTGCTGACGGTCCTGGGGGACCATCTGCGGCTCCTGGTCGCCTACCGGGACGCTGCACCCCTGAGCTGGCTGATCACCACCGAGTACCGCGGATACTCCGTCTACTACTTCGCCGGAAGCACGCACGAGGCGCGCAGCACCTTCGCGCCGTACCTGCTGCTGTGGGAGGCGTTCAGGGTGCTCAGGGCCGCGGGCAACACGGCGTGCGGCCTGACGGGCATCGTGAGCGAGAACTACCCGGGCCTGGCGAACGTCACCACTTTCAAGCGGAACTTCTCCAAGAACGTCGTGGTGGTTCCCACGACCTACGACATCCCGCTGGACCCCAGAAGATATGCCGTCGTCGCGTCGCTGCTCGCCGCGCGCCGGACGGGCCCGAGTACCCTGCGGGGTGCCGTCCGGCGTGCCGCGGGCCTCGTGCGGCGGTTCCGGACGGGGCAGAACGCTCCCGGTACACCCACCGCGGAGACCTAGCGCCGGGCGGGATGGTCCCGCACGGCAGGAGAGGAAGTGCCATGCCAGATGTCGAGGTTGTCGGTGCGGGCCCGAACGGTCTCGCGGCCGCGGTCGTCATGGCACGGGCGGGACTGTCCGTCCGGGTCCACGAAGCATCTGCGACGCTGGGGGGCGGTTCGCGTTCCATCGAGCTGATGCAGGAGGGGCACCTCCACGACTTCTGCTCGGCGGTCCACCCGATGGCACTCGCCTCCCCCTTCTTCCGCGACTTCGAGCTGAGCCGTCGCATCGGCTTCGCGGTCCCCGAGGTGTCCTTCGCCCATCCGCTCGACGGCGGCCGCGCGGGTATCGCGTACCGCAGCTTGGACAGGACGGTGGAGGGCCTCGGGGAGGACGGCGAAGCCTACCGCCGGTTGATGCAGCCACTGAGCGAGCGCGAGCGGGCCATCCTCGCCCTCACGCTGAACCACGTGGTGCGCATCCCGAAGAGCCCCCTGGCCGCGCTGCGCTTCGGGCTCGCGACCCTCGAGCAGGGCCTGCCGTCCTGGAACCGCCGCTTCCGAACGGACGAGGCCAGGGCCCTGGTCACCGGCGTGATGGCGCATCCCGTGGGAACGCTGCCGTCGCTCGCCGGTGCGGGTGCCGGCCTGACGCTGAACCTCCTCGCCCACACGGTGGGCTGGCCGATCCCGGTCGGCGGCTCGCAGTCCATCGCGGACGCCCTCGCCCTCGATCTACGCCGCCACGGGGGTGAGGTCGTCACGGACAGCAGGATCGAGACGCTCGCCGAGGTGTCGGACGCGCGCGTGGTGCTCCTCGACGTCGCGCCGAAGACCTTCCGCGCGATGTCGCGCGGCCGGCTCCCGGCCGTGTACGAAGCCGCCCTCTCCGCCTTCACCTACGGCAACGCGGCCTGCAAGGTGGATTTCATCCTGTCCGCCCCCGTGCCGTGGACGCATCCCGAACTGCACCGCGCCGGCACCGCCCACCTCGGCGGGACCCGGGAGGAGATCGCCGCCGGGGAGAAGCAGGTCAACCAGGGCAGGCATCCCGAGCGTCCGTACGTCCTGCTGTCCCAGCCGTCGTCGTTCGATCCGACCAGGGCGCCGGAGGGCCGGCACACCCTCTGGACCTACTGCCACGTGCCACGGGGGTCCACGAGGGACATGGCGGAGGCGATCACGGCGCAGATCGAGCGGTTCGCCCCCGGGTTCCGTGACGTCGTGGTGCAGAGCCATACGACGACGGCGAGCGAGCTGGAGGTGTACAACGCCAACTACGTGGGCGGGGACTTCAGCAGCGGCGCGGTGAACCTGCGCCAGATCGTCGCCCGACCGGTACCGTCCCTCCAGCCCTGGGCGACGCCGCTCAAGGGGGTCTACCTCTGCTCGCAGTCGACCCCGCCGGGCCCGGGCGTGCACGGGATGGCGGGACTGAATGCGGCGAAGCTCGCGCTCCGGCGCGAGTTCGGGTTGCCGGTCCCCGCGTTGGGGCTGTGAGCCGGTAGCAGACGCTCGATGGACCGGAGGTTAGGCTATGCTTACCTTGCCTCGCTGACAGGGGCTTCCCCTGCAAGAAAGCCGTTCCATGTTCGCCAACTACCTGATCGGCCTGCGTGAGGGCCTCGAAGCCGCGCTGGTCGTCGTCATCCTCGTGGCGTACCTCGTGAAGATCCAGCGCAGGGACCTGCTGCCCGGCATCTGGCTCGGGGTGGCGCTCGCGGCAGTGCTCTCGCTCGGTTTCGGGGCACTGCTCACCTACGGGACGCACGGACTCACCTTCGAGGCCCAGGAGGCGATCGGCGGCTCGCTGTCCATCGTCGCGGTCGGCCTCGTCACCTGGATGGTCTTCTGGATGGCACGGACGGCGAAGAACCTGCGCGGCGAGCTGCACGGGCAGGTGGACCGCCGTCTCGCCGCCGGGGGCACAGGCCTCGTGGTCGTCGCGTTCCTCGCCGTCGGCCGCGAAGGTCTCGAGACCGCCCTGTTCCTCTGGTCCGCCGTCCAGGCGACGGGCCAGACCACGCAACCCCTCCTCGGCGCCGCGCTGGGGCTCGCCTCCGCCGTCGTCCTCGGCTGGATGTTCTACCGCGGGATGCTGCGCATCGACCTCTCGAGGTTCTTCACCTGGACCGGCGGCATGCTGATCATCGTGGCGGCCGGGGTGCTCTCCTACGGCATCCACGACCTCCAGGAGGCGGGCATCCTGCCCGGCCTCAACACCCTGCTGTTCGACGTCAGCACAGCCGTTCCGCCGTCGAGCTGGTACGGCACGCTGCTGAAGGGCACCGTGAACTTCTCGCCGGCCACCACCTGGCTCGAGGCGATCGCCTGGCTGGCGTACACCATCCCCACCATGACCCTGTTCATCCGGCGAAGCGCGCGGCGGACGCCCGCTCCCGCCGCGACGATCCCCGTTCCCCAAGGAGCCAAGTGACCACCGCCCGCCTTTCGAAGCCTGCCGCGGCCGTCGCCGCCTGCGGCGTCCTCCTCGCGACCGCCTGCACGCCGAACGCCTCCGCCGGGACAGCCGACGGCGCGTCGGGGGGACTGAGCGTCACCAGCACCGCCGAGGACTGCTCGGTCTCGGCCGCCACGGCGGAGAGCGGTCCGCTGACCTTCAGCATCACCAATGCCGGGGACCAGGTGACCGAGTTCTACCTCCTCGCCGAGGACGGACTGCGCATCGTGTCCGAGGTCGAGAACATCGGACCGGGCATCAGCCGTGACCTCGTGGTGAACGCCAGGCCGGGCTCCTACTACACGGTCTGCAAGCCGGGCATGGTGGGCGACGGCGTGGGCCGCGCTTCGTTCACCGTGACCGACTCCGGGACCGCCGTCGAGCCGACGGGCGACGAGCGAACGCAGATCGACGCCGCCGTGGTCAACTACAAGGCCTACGTCAAGGACCAGGTGGACCAGCTCCTGGCGGGCACCGAGGACTTCGCGGCCGCCTACGTCGCCGGTGACGACGACGCGGCCCGCCGCCTCTACCCGACCACCCGGATGCACTTCGAGCGGGTGGAGCCCGTGGCCGAGAGCTTCGGCGACCTCGACCCGAAACTCGACAACCGCGAGGCGGACCTCGCCGAGGGGGAGGAGTGGACCGGCTGGCACCGCATCGAGAAGGACCTGTGGCCGCCGGCCGACGCCGCGTACACTCCGCTGACGCAGGCGGAGCGGGAGGCCGTGGCCGCGCGACTCGTCGAGGACACCACCACGCTGCACGCCGCCGTGCAGGAGATCGACCTGTCCCTCGACCAGCTGGCCAACGGGGCGATCGCCCTTCTCGACGAGGTGGCGAACGGGAAGGTCACGGGTGAGGAGGAGATCTGGTCCGGGACGGACCTCTGGGACTTCCAGGGCAATGTCGAGGGGGCGCGGGTCCTCGTCGACGGCCTGGAGGACCTCCTCGAGGACAAGGATCCCGAACTCGTCGCGACCCTCGAGTCGGACTTCACGGACCTCTCCGCCGAACTCGACAGGCACCGTACGAGCGTGCCCGGTGCCGCGCAGCGCGACATCGCCTACGTCTCCTACGGCGACCTGTCCCAGGCGGACGTGAAGGCGCTGTCCGATCGCGTCAACGCACTCGGGGAACCGCTCTCGCGGATCACCTCGGTGCTCCTGGGCTAGCGGCCATGGCACCGGGTACGTTCCGGATCTCACGGCGGCGGGCCCTGTCCCTCGCCGGGGCAAGCGCTGCCGCGGGTGTCGGTGCCGGCGTCGTCGCGGGCCGGGCCGTACCCGACGCCTCCGCAGGTGCCACCGATCCCGGGTCGCTGGCGTACCCGTTCCACGGCGACCACCAGGCGGGTATCACGACGCCCGCCCAGGACCGGCTGCACTTCGCGGTGTTCGACGTCGGAGACGTCTCCCGCGAGGACCTCGTCGGCCTCCTGAAGGACTGGACCACCGCTGCCGCGCGCATGAGCCAGGGCGGCAGTGCCGGGGAATTCGCGCCCGACGCCGGGCCGTACGAGGCGCCCCCCGAGGACACGGGCGAGGCGATGGACCTGGGCCCCGCCGGCCTCACCATCACGTTCGGATTCGGTCCCACCCTCTTCACCACGGCAGGGGGCGTCGATCGATTCGGTATCGCGGCGCTGCGGCCCCGCGCCCTGGCACCACTGCCCGCCTTCTCCGGCGACATGCTCGAGGAGCGCATCAGCGGAGGCGACCTCTGCATCCAGGCATGCGCCGACGATCCGCAGGTGGCCGTCCACGCCATCCGCAACCTGTCCCGGATCGCCTTCGGTCGGGCGTCGCTGCGCTACTCACAGCTGGGCTTCGGTCGTACCTCGAGCACCAGCACCACCCAGGTGACGCCCCGCAACCTCTTCGGGTTCAAGGACGGCACGGCCAACGTCAAGGCCGAGGACCGTGCAGCCGTGGACGAGCACGTATGGGTCGCGGAGGGCGACGACCAGGCGTGGATGGCGGGCGGCTCGTACCTGGTGTCACGCAAGGTGCGCATGAACGTCGAGCCGTGGGACCGTACGCGCCTCTCCGAGCAGGAGCGGTCGATCGGACGGACGAAGGGCAAGGGTGCGCCACTGTCCGGTGGTGACGAGTTCACGCCCCCCGACTTCTCCGCAGGGGGCAGCGGCGGGGAACCCCTGATCGCCGGACAGTCGCACATGCGGCTGGCGCATCCCGACACCAACGGCGGCGCCCGCATGCTGCGGCGCGGCTACAACTTCGTGGACGGCAACGACGAGCTCGGCCGCCTCGACGCGGGCCTGTTCTTCCTCTGCTTCCAGCGCGACCCCGAGCGGGCCTTCATCCCGGTGCAGACACGGCTCGCGGGGTCGGATCTGCTCAACGAGTACATCCGGCACGTGGGATCCGGCATCTTCGCGGTGCCGGGCGGGGCGTCCGAGGGCAGCTACGTGGGAGCGCGGCTCTTCGAATCGTGACCCGCCGCGCGGTCATCGCACGACGGCGGCTTCATCCTGCCGCTGCAGGACGCGGCGGGCCGCTTCGACCGCCGCGGCGCGGTGCGCGGAGAGCGGTGTCCCGGGTGCGTTCTCGTGGGCGATCAGCGGGGCCTGCACCCAGGCCTGCGCGATGCCGAAGAGGATCGGCAGGAGCTCCTCCGGCACCCAGGAGGGATCGACCTCACCGCTCTCCTGCGCCTCGCCGAGGGCCAGGAGCTTGCGGTCCGGTTCCGCGCCTCCCGGGAGGTCGTAGTCGACGCCCTCGAGCCGCGCCCAGGTCAGCATCCGGAGGATGTCCGGGTGCTCATGGGCATGGTCGAAGATCCTGCCGACGAAGGCCGGTATGTCCGCGGGGTCGAGGACCACGGCACGGTGGAATTCCGCGGCGTTCACGTCGAGGACCGCCTGGAACAGGGCTGCCTTGTCCGTGAAGTGCGCGTACAGGCGCTCCTTGCTGGCACTGGCGGCCTTCGCGATCCGGTCGATGCGCGCTCCCGCCAGCCCATATGCGGCGAACTCGCCCCGGGCGGCCAGGAGGATGCGTGAGCGGACGTCCGTCGTCGAGGGCATCCCACGAGTATACCCAAACGAACTAGTTCGTTTGACTCGGGTGATGCGACACCCCTACCCTCGGAACGACATCATTTCTGAGGAGAACCATGACCACCCACCCTTCGGGTCCTTCCGCCGCGCCCACCGGGGACGCTCCGGCGAAGCCCCCCGCGAACCGCTGGCTCGTGCTGGCGATCGTCGCACTCGCCCAACTGACCGTCGTGCTCGACGGGACCATCGTGAACATCGCCCTGCCACAGGCCCAGGCGGAACTCGGCATGTCCGACAGCGACCGCAGCTGGGTCGTCACGCTCTACGCCCTGACGTTCGGCGCGCTCCTCCTGCTGGGCGGACGCATCGCCGACTTCTGGGGCCGGAAGCGTTCGTTCCTCGTCGGCATGGGCGGCTTCGCACTCGCCTCGGCCATCGGGGGGATCGCGACCTCCGGCGAGATGCTCCTGCTGGCGCGCGGGCTGCAGGGTGTCTTCGCCGCGCTGCTGGCCCCGGCCGCGCTCGCCATCCTCTCCGTGACCTTCCCCGGCGGCAAGGACCGTGTGCGCGCCTTCGCCGTCTACGGAACGATCGCGGGCGGCGGCGCCGCCGTCGGACTCCTGCTCGGCGGCGTCCTGACCGAGTACTTCAGCTGGCACTGGTGCCTGCTCGTCAACGTGCCGATCGCCGTCGTCGCGATCGCCGTGGGCCTGCCCGTCCTGCGCGAGAGCCGCGCCGAGGGAAGCACGCGCTACGACGTCCCGGGTGCCGTGCTCGTGAGCCTCGGCCTCGCGTCCGTGGTCTACGGGTTCTCGCGCGCCGAGGCCGGCTGGGCCCGCGCCGACACCCTCGGGTTCCTCGCGCTCGGCGTCGTGCTGCTGGCCCTGTTCGTCCTCGTCGAGGCACGTTCGCAGCACCCCCTGCTGCCGCTGCGCATCATCACCGACCACGCACGGGCCGGCGCCTACCTGTCGTCCATCGCCGTTGGCGCCGCCCTGCTCGGCGCCCTGCTCTTCCTGACGCTGCACTTCCAGATCGTGCTCGGGATGAGCCCCCTGATGTCGGGGCTGGCATCCCTGCCCATGACCTTCGCCATCATCGTGTGCGCCGGTGTGGTCTCACGACTCCTGCCCACGGTGGGCCCCCGCATCCTCATGACGGTCGGCCCCCTGATCGCCGCGGCGGGACTGCTGCTGCTCAGCCGGATCACGGTGGGCGGGTCCTACGTCCTCGAGGTGCTGCCCTCGCAGATCCTGCTGGGCATGGGGCTCGCGCTGATCTTCGTCCCGCTGCAGAACGTGGCACTGCTCGGTATCGCACCCCGCGATTCCGGAGTGGCCAGCGCGGCCGTCACGGCCACGCAGCAGATCGGTGGCTCCATCGGAACCGCGGTCTTCACGGCCCTGTACACGGTCGGTGCGGGAACCGGGACCGCGGAGGGTGCGGCCGGCGGCCTGCAGTCGCTCGTGGACGGATACTCCGTGGTGTTCCTTGCCGCGGCCGTCGCGCTCGCACTGGCCGCGCCGATCTCGTGGTTCATGATCCGGGTCGCGAGGAACGAGTTCACCACCTCGGGGGAGGCCGTGCACCTCGGGTAGGCGCCCCGGCGCCGGTCCTGCCTCCCCACCCCGCGACCACCGACGATGCGGAGCAGGGGGCGGCGGTCCGGACGGCCGGTCCCGCATCCGAAGCCAAGTATTTCGGCAGGGTATGGGTGCCCTCGGCAGAAGACGGCGGCCGGCGGTGTCCCGGCGTCCTATGCTTCTGGTTCCACGACCGAAGCGAAACGAGGGACTGAATGCGGCGCGATGATGCGCGCACGGCTGATCCGGACCGCACATCGCGCCTGCACCACAGGCACGTGCTGACCGCCGGGATGGTCCTGTTGCTGGTCGCCTACACCGCCGGCCTCCTCGTCGGGGATCCGGCGACGTTCGATCCGTTCCTCGACGGCTGGCTGTGCGTGGTCACCGAACTCGCCGCCGTCGCCCTGTGCGTCAGCGCGGCGGTACGGACGCGATGCGCGGAACCGCAGATCGTCCTGGGAGCCGGGGCGGTCATCGCCTATGCCGCGGGCGATGCCTACTACGCCGCATCCCTGGACGGGGAGACGGCGCTGAGCTACGCCTCCCTGGCCGATGTCGGCTACTTCGCCTTCTATCCGCTGATGCTCGGATCGCTGGCGGTCGTGGCGGTGCGGAAGCTGAAGGGGCTGCTCTGGCCGCTGCTGCTGGACAGCATCGTCGGGGCGCTGGGTGCGGCTTCCCTCATGGCCCTGGTGCTCGCGCCCGTCCTGCGCAACGCGACGACGGGCGGCAGCACCTTCGAGGTGGTCGTCGCCGTCACCTATCCCCTCCTCGACCTCCTGCTGATCACGGCGGTGGGCGGCGTGCTCGCGTCCCGCGGGCTCGACATCGGTCCGCGCTGGCCGTTCCTCATCGCGGGGCTGATCGTCTTCTCCGCCGCCGACGTGGCCTACGCGTTCGGCATGCAGGAATACGCCGTCGGTTCGGTGATCGACTTCGGCTGGGTCGCCGGCCTCGCAGGGATCGCCACCTGGGTGGACGGCGCCGCCGACCGGACCGCGGCACGCGACGGCAGGAGCCAGGGCGTCCCCGAGTTCGCCGCGCCCGTCGTGTCCGCGGCGTCCGCGCTCGCCGTCCTCGTGATCGGCTGCCAGTTGCGGATTCCCCTGCTCTCGGTGGTCTTCGCCGCCTCGACGCTCGCCCTCGCATCCGTTCCCCTCGCGTTCCGCAACCGCATGCTCGTCACGCTGGCCAGGACGGACGAGCTGACGGGGCTGCCCAATCGCCGGGCGCTGCTGACGGACGTCCCCCACCGGCTCGGCAGGGGGCGCACAGGAGCGCTGTTCCTGCTGGACCTCGACCGCTTCAAGCACGTGAACGATGCGCTCGGGCATGATGTCGGGGACGCGCTCCTGGTCCAGGTCGGTGAGCGTTTCAGCCGCCAGCTGCGGGCGGGAGACGTCCTCGCCCGCCTGGGCGGCGACGAGTTCGCCGTGTTCCTGGACGGTGTCGGCCCGGTCGAGGCCGTCGCAGCCGCGCAGCGACTGGAAGCGGCGCTGGCGGCCCCCGTGGAGGTGGGCACGGCCGATCTGCAGGTCAGCGCAAGCATCGGTATCGCCCTGATCCCGCAGCACGGGACGGACATGGGGCTGCTCATGCGCAAGGCGGACATCGCGATGTTCCGGGCGAAGTCGGAGCGCATCGGCCATCATGTGTACGACCTGACGGACGACGACGACGGCGAACTGCGGCTGCGGACCATCCAGGAACTCCGTACCGCCCTCGCCCGGGACGAGTTCGAACTGCACTACCAGCCGAAGCTCCGCCTCGCGGACCACCGCGTGACGGGTGTCGAAGCCCTCGTCCGGTGGAACCACCCCACCCGGGGCCGGCTCCAGCCGGCCGCCTTCCTGCCCCTCGCCGAGGAGGCCGGGCTGATGCCGGCACTGACCTCGCTGGTGCTCCGGCGCGCAGTACGGAGGGCGGCCCGGTGGCGGGCCGACGGACTGGACATCGCCGTCGCCGTCAACCTGTCCGCTTCCTGCATCCTGCCGTGCCTTCCGCAGGAGATCGCCGTCCTGCTCGAGCAGTACCAGGTGCCGGCCTCGTGCATCATGCTCGAGATCACCGAGGACGTGCTCATGTCGACCCCGGCGGGAAGCGCCGGGATCCTCGCCCGCCTCCGCGCGGAGGGGATCCAGGTCTCGCTCGACGATTTCGGGACCGGGTACAGTTCGCTGGCCTACCTGCGCGATCTCCCCGTGGACGAGCTCAAGCTCGATCGCTCCTTCATCATCGCCATGCGGGACGACGAGCGCGCGAGCGCCCTCGTGGGTTCGATCATCGACCTCGCCCACAGCCTGGGTCTCAGGGTCGTCGCGGAAGGCGTCGGCGACGAGGAGACGAGGGAGGCGTTGCGGGAGCGCGGGTGCGATTTCGCGCAGGGATTCCACCTGGCCGCTCCGCTGGCGGCGGTCGAGGTCTCGCCCTGGATCGCCGGTCGGACCGTGGGGGCACGGGCATGAGGCGCGCCGCGCCGACCGGTCAGGCCAGAAAAACGGGAGCACCGGTCCGATGCGCTCGGTCGGAGTGCCAACGTCTGGCAGTGTGTAATCCATGACAACCGACCCCGATGCGCGCGTCGCGCTCATCATCGAAGACGACGCCGATGTGCGGCAACTGCTGGTCATGACGCTGGGCATGAACGGGTTCGTCACCATCGAGGCCGAGAACGGGCGCCAGGGCGTCGCCCTGGTGCGCGACCGCCAGCCGGACCTCGTGACCCTCGACCTCAATCTCCCGGACATCGACGGCGTGGAGGTGTGCCGGCAGATCCGGCCCATCACCGACGCCTACGTCATCATGATCACCGCGCGCCAGGACGAGATCGACCGCCTGATCGGCCTCGAGATCGGCGCGGACGACTTCGTCGTCAAGCCGTTCAGCCCGCGTGAGGTCGGCGCCCGCGTGAACGCCATGTTCCGACGTCCCAGGACCACCGTCCGCAGCGTGTCGCAGCCGCTGCTCGCTCCCGGCGGGCACACGGCGGAGGTTTCGCAGCCTGTTGCAGCGCCGGCGGTCGCGGCCCCCGAACCCGTCGAAGGGCTCCTGACCCACGGTCCGATCAGTATCGACACCGAGGGTCGGATCGCGATGCTCGACGGCGTCGAACTCCCGCTGACGCGGATCGAGTTCGACCTCCTGGCCACGCTCGTGTCCGGGCCGCGCCGGGTATGGCAGCGGGAGACGCTGCTGTCGCGGATCTGGGGTGACGGCTGGGTCAACGACCAGCACCTCGTCGAGGTGCACATCCGGAACCTGCGGAAGAAGCTGGGGGAGGACACCAAGGCGCCCCGGTTCATCCGGACGGTGCGCGGCGTCGGCTACCGGATGATGCCGGCCAGCTCGGACTGAAATTCCGTGCCGAGGCCCTGGAGCCGCGCGAGGAGTGCGGGGTGGGTCGACGGCCGGTCGACGAGTTGGAGCCCTGCCGAGGACACGTCCTCGAGCCGGCGTGCTCCCACCATCGAGGCGCTCACCGTGAGGCTGAGGAGTGCGACGACGGCGGCGTCCGCGTCCCGCGCGGCGAACGCGGCCTGGACGGCCCCGATCCGCTGGGGGAGCATCTGGCCGAATATCCCGGCGAACTGCAGCGCGCCCTCCTGGTTGGAGAGCTCCACGCCCAGGTTGTCGAGGATCCGCCGGTCGAGCACGGGAAGGTGGGACACGTCGGTCCTGTCGGTCGCGGGGCGGGAGGTGCCGGGAGCACCGGCGGAAGCAGGGTCGGCGCCGTCCGTGGCGTCGGCCCGGGTGCCCGCCGGGATGGCCGGGATGGCCGGGAGGTCGATCGTCGCCACGCCTGCTCCTCTTCCTGCCGCCGGTTCCTGCGCTCCCCGGGTCGGTGCCCCGGGGGAAGCTACCCGCCGGCTCCGGTGGACGGCCCGGAACCGGCGGGAAGATCAGGGAGTGCTGCACTCCTGGTTCCCACTCTGGCCCGCGTCACTCAATGGCGGCGTGGCGGAAGGGCGAAAGAAAACCGAAGAAAAGGCGAAGGCTAGGGTCGCGTGTCGGCTCCGGACCCTGCCGGCCGGGTGCCGAGGAGCAGATTCGCACCCCAGCCGAGTGCGGTCAGCACGACGACGGCTGCCGCCATGACTCCGAAGTGGGCCGGTGTGTGGAGGATACCGAGGCTCACGATCAGGGTGGTCGCCCCGGCCGGTGGATGGGGGAGCCCGACCCGGGTCAGGACGAGGGTCGTCAGGGCCACGGAGACCGCCCCCGCCGCCATGTGGTAGCCGGTCACGCCGCCCACGGGCGCCGGTGGAAAGGCTCCGATGTGGAAGCCGTAGAAGCAGATGACCCCTGCGGCGAGGCCGACGCCGTGGCCCACGAGGGCGTTGACGGGCCGGGACGCGGGCTGCTCGGGTGACTCGAAGAACAGCATCACCGTCGGCCCGAGGCTCGGGAACAGCCAGGGGAGGTGGGTGAGCAGGCCCAGCAGCCCGAGGACGGACAGCGTGACCAGGCTCAGGGCCGCGGCGTACAGGCCGGCTCCCAGATCACCGCGGGCCTTCCGCAGACGGGTGAGCACCG
This sequence comes from Arthrobacter sp. TmT3-37, assembly GCF_054510835.1. NCBI lineage: Bacteria > Bacillati > Actinomycetota > Actinomycetes > Micrococcales > Micrococcaceae > Arthrobacter > Arthrobacter sp. TmT3-37. The sequence goes on from NZ_JBTNDU010000016.1 coordinate 15,708, forward strand.
ATGTCCTGCCGCTCATCGCGCCACCAGCAGGGCCTGCGGGGCTGATTGCTTCATCCGGGTCCGGAGCCAGCGGCTCTGGAGATCGGCGTCCTGTTCGCAGCGCTCCACGATGTCGAGCAGCTGCCTGTCCCGGCTGCCTGCCGCTGCCTGGCCCACCATGGTCCACATGATGTCCAGGTGGTGGACGAGGACGTACAGGTCCTGGAGGTCGAGCAGCAGTCCCAGGGGGCCGGCACGCACCTCGACGACGCCGTCGGCCGTCACCCGGTGCTCCTCCTCGCCCTCGACGTCGGAGCCGAAGCGTCCGATCACCGGTTGCAGCCGTTCGACGTGCCGGTCGCACTGCTCGGCGAGCGTCCGCACGATGAAGTGCACATCGGGTTCGTCCGAGTGGCCCTCCGCGACCACCCTGAACGAGCGGGCCAGGATCTGCTCGGCCTCCGCCAGGAGGCCGAGGTAGACGGGCAGCTTCACGGCTGCTCCTCCCGGGAGGCCACGGCCGGGGGTGCGACGTCGGGGAAGGTCTCCGTCGCCTCTCCCGACCGGCCCCCCGCGGTCGGCGGGACGCCGCCGCGGGCCGGCCTGGACGCACCCGTGGTCGGTGCGGGCGCCGGACCGCTCGCGTTCCGGAGCTTCTCGACCCGTACGGCGGCGTTCTTGAAGACCGGCTGCTTGGACACGGGATCCCACTCGGTCATGGTGAGCTCGTTGGCCGCGTGGTGGCCTCCCGCCGACCGCCCCCCGCCGTCGTCGTCCCAGTAGCCGTAGTGGAAGGGGGCGAAGACCGTGCCCTCACGGAGGTCGCCGATCCGCACCGGGACCTCCAGGTGGCCGCGCCTCGATCGGACGGAGACGACATCACCCTCGGCCAGGCCGAGCCGGCGCGCGTCGGGGACCGACACCTCCAGCCATGCCCCGGGCGCGGCGCGGTCCAGGGCGCGGCTGCGCCCGGTCTTGGTCCGGGTGTGGAACTGGTAGACCGTCCGCCCTGTCGTGTACCGCAGCGGGTACTCGTCATCGGGTTCCTCGTGCGGCGGGCGGTAGTCCTCGCTCTTGAGCCAGGCCTTCCCCGGTTCGACGGTCGCCCGGTACAGGACCGGGCCCGTGGCCGCGCCCGTGAGGAGATCGTGCCCGTAGGACTCGCAGTGGTCCGGGTCGGTCGGGAAGTCCCCGTCCGGATAGAGCCGGACCGTCCCGTCGGGGTGCTCGTCGTTGCAGGGCCACGGGATGCCGCTGCCCCCGCGCAACCGTCCGTAGCTGATGCCCGTGTAGTCGCAGGGCCTGCCGCGGCTGCACTCCTGCCACGCCCGGAACCCGTCCTCGGGGCCCGCCCAGTCCAGCAGCGGCCTGCCGCTGCGGGTGCGGAAGTCCATCCGCCGCGAATAGTCGAGGAACACGTCGAGATCGCTCTTCGCCTCGCCGGGCGGCTCCACGGCCTTGTCCGACAGGTGCACCGTGCGGTTCACGTTCGTGAAGGTGCCGGTCTTCTCCCCCCAGGCTGCGCAGGGGAGCACCACGTCGGCGTATCGTGCGGTTTCCGTGAGGTACAGGTCCTGCACCACGAGGAACAGTTCTTCGGAGCCGAGGATCCGGCGGATCCTCCCGAGCTGCGGCATGGACACGGCGGGATTGGTCGCGGAGATCCACAGGAACTCGATGGAGCCGGCCTCCGCGTAGCGGAAGATCTGCATCGCGTGGGTCGGCGGGGCCCAGTGCGGGATGATGTCGGGGTCCACGTCCCACAGGGTGGCCAGCTCCTGGACGTGCTGCGGATTCTCCCAGTTCCGGAAGCCCGGGAGGTCGCCGTCGGCCCCGCACTCGCGGTTGTTCTGCGCCGTCGGTTGCCCGTTCATCTGCAGGATCCCGCTGCCCTCCTTCCCGAGCATGCCGCGCAGCAGGTGCAGGTTGTTGACCTGGCAGGACGCGGCGGTCGCCTGTGCCGACTGGTAGAACCCCTGCAGCACGGTGGAGAGCACGCGCTCGCTGGTGCCGAAGATCTCGGCCGCCCTCCGGACGTCCTCGGCGTCGACACCGCAGGTCTCGGCGACCGCCTCGGGCGTCCACCGCTCGACCGTGGAGCGCAACCGGTCGATGTTCAGGGTGTGGTCGGCGATGTACCGCTCGTCGATCCAGCCGCGGTGGAGCAGTTCCCGCACCAGGCCGTTCATCAGGGCGAGGTTGGTGCCGGGCCGGACGGCGAGATGGACCTCGGCGACCCTGGCCACCTCCGTCCCACGGGGATCCACGCAGACGACGCGCGGCGGATTGGGCCCCGCGAGCCGGTCCAGCACCCGCATCCAGAGGACGGTCTGCGTCTCGGCCATGTTGTGCCCGAAGAGGAACATGGCGTCGCACTCGTCGATGTCGACGTAGCTGCCCGGTTGGCCGTCGGAGCCGAAGCTCTCCTTCATGGCCGTGGCCGCCGTCGCCGTGCACAGGCGCGTGTTGCCGTCCATGTGGGGCGTCCCGATACCGGCCTTGCCGATGATCCCGAGGGCGTAGTACTCCTCGAGGAACAGCTGCCCGGTGGTGTAGAAACCGTGGCTCAGAGGACCCCTGGTGGACAGCAGTTCCCTGCTCCGCCCCACGATGCGGTCCATGGCCGTGTCCCAGTCGGTCTCGACCAGTTCGCCGTCCACACGGACGAGCGGGCGGGTGAGGCGGTCCCCGTTGTCGACGCCCTGCCAGCTTCCGAAGAGGCCCTTGGGGCCGAGCCGGCCGTGGTTGACGGTGTCCACGGCGCGGCCACGGACACCGACCATGCGCCCGTCCTTGACTGCGATGTCGCACCCGCAGCCGTTGCTGCACAGGACGCAGGCGGACTGGACCCAGCGGTCGACGTCGTCCTCCGCAACGCCCGGCGCGAGGGACTGGTCGACGCGCACGGGCCAGCGCTCGTCCCGGGCATAGGGGGTCCGGGTACCCCAGACGTCGGCAATACGATCGACCACGGCGGTTCCTCTCGACGGGGTGGGGCGCGCGGTGGCGCGTCCGCGTCACGCTACCGCCGCCCTCCCGCCGCCGCGAGGAGAAGTTCGTCCCGGCTGGTCCTTGCCTAGGCGAGCATCTCCCGGACCATGGGGATGACCTTGGTGCCGTAGAGCTCGATGCTGTGCATGAGCTTCTCGTGGGGCAGCGGGCCGGCGCTGTACTTCATGTCGAAGCGGTCGATCCCGAGCGTCTGCGCCGTCGTGGCGATCTTCCTCGCGACGGTCTCCGGCGAGCCGACGTAGAGCGAGCCGGAGTCCGCCTCCTGGTCGAACTCGGCGCGGGTCGTGGGGCCCCAGCCGCGCTCGCGGCCGATGCGGTCCCGCATGATCCGGTTGTCCGGCCACAGTTCCTCGCGGGCCTGCTCGTCGGAGTCGGCGATGTAGCCCGGGGAGTGGACGCCGATGGGCAGCGTGGGCTGCCCGAGCTGGGTGAGTGCCCGGTGGTACAGGTCCACGTAGGGGGCGAACCGGGCCGGGTCGCCGCCGATGATCGCGAGCATGAGCGGCATGCCGTACCGGGCCGCGCGCACCACCGATTCGGGGCTGCCGCCGACGCCGATCCAGGTCTTCAGGCGTCCGCCGTGCGTCTTCGGGTAGACCTCGTGGCCGGTGAGGCCGGGGCGGGTGCTTCCCGACCAGGTGACCGGACCCTCCTTGATCAGCTCGGAGAACAGGTCGAGCTTCTCCTCGAAGAGGCGTTCGTAGTCGGAGAGCTCGTAACCGAACAGGGGGAAGGACTCCGTGAAGGACCCGCGGCCCAGGATGACCTCGGCGCGGCCGTCGGAGGCGGCGTCGAGCGTGGCGAACCGCTGGTAAACGCGCACGGGGTCGTCCGAGCTGAGGACCGTCACGGCCGAGCCGAGACGGATGCGCGTCGTCTGCCCGGCGATCGCTGCGAGCACCGTCTCGGGGGCGGAGACGGCGAAGTCGTCGCGGTGGTGCTCGCCGACGCCGATGAAGTCGACGCCGACCTCGTCGGCGAGGACCGCCTCCGCGATGACGTTCCGGATGACCTGCGGGTACGGGACGGGGTTGCCGTCCTGTCCGCGCGTGACGTCCCCGAAGGTGTCGAGTCCGAGTTCCAGTTCGCGTGCCATCGTGTTGCTCCCGTGCTCTGCGTTCAGGCCCGCCCTGGGCCTGCCAGTAGAACCGGCCACCCACCCCTGTTATTCCATGCAAACGTATGGACATTGGTGCAGACGGATGGGAGATCGGGATTCAGTCCGCTCGATGGCCGTTCTGGCGGGCCTCCGCGGCGCGGTCGGCGCGTGCGATGCTCGCGGGGTCCGCGAGGTCCACGCCCGCGCGTGCGGCGGCGGCTCGCGCGGCAGGGCTCTTCAGGTCCGGCGCGACGAATTCCTTCGGTGTGATCCCGGCGTCCCGGGCGGCATGGTGGGCCTGCTGCCCGGCCAGGGCCGGAGCCGAGAGCTCCGCGGCCTGCACGGTCGCTGCCGTGACATCGACGCGGCTCCCGGTGAGGGCTGGACCGAGCAGGGGGACGTAGCCGGCCGCGTGGCCTGCCCGGTTGGGATGGTAGGAGTCCGACACGGGATTCGACAGGCCGTTGAGCCACTCGACGTCGTCGCACACGGCATGCCCCGTGAAGGCGGCGGTCGGGTTGCGGAAGGTGAAGCCCGCCGCTGCTGCCGCTGCCGCGGTCGTGCTGTTCAGCAGGTCCGCCGTCGCGTTCAGGCGGGCCTCCTCCTCCGGCGAGAACCAGGTCGCCGCGTTGCAGTCCTCGCCGTTGAAGATCCGCGGGTAGCCGGCGATCGTCACGGACGCCTGCGGTGCGCGCGCCCGGACCTGGCCGTACAGGGAGGCGAGGCTCGCGGGCAACCGGTTCACGATGACGGCCCGGGCGCGGTCGATCGCCGCGTTGCAGTTGCTCATCCAGGCCGGCCTGGCGCACTCGGTCAGGACTGCCACGAACGAGGCGTCGTTGCCGCCGACGCTGAGCGAGACGTACGCCGTCGCCGGCGTCAGCGCGCTGAGCTGGGTGGTGACGACATCGGGGATGGTGGCGCCGGAACAGGCGCGGAAGTCCAGCGAGTAGCCCCTGGCGCTCGCGATCAGGGACGGATACGCGTAGACCGAGCGCTGGCAGGCGGAGCCGTCCGCCAGGTAGGCCCGCGTCCCCGTCCCCGAGGAGTAGGAGTCACCGAGGGCGACGTACGACGGGCCGGCGGCCATGGCCGGAGTCGCGCCGGGCACGACGGCGGCCAGCAGGATCAGGGCCATTGCCAGCGACCGCAAGCGGGGGATCGACATCGATGCTCCAGGTGCTCAGGGGTTCTCCGCCCACGCTAACCCCGCACGGCGACAGCCGGGGAGCCAGGACGACCGGATTCCGCCCGGGACTTCCGGTCCTCCTGGCGAGGGGGTAGGGTTCGGCCTCCGCCCCGGTCGTCTTTGCCTCCGGTCCGTGCGGCGCGGTAAGCTGTGGGACGGCTCACACGCCGAGAACCCCAACTGAATACGCCCTCGATCTGCAGCGGGAGAGTTCTGCCGTTGACTCAACACCGGCAGGCGCCGTAGGAGCAAATCCTCCCCAGGAATCTCTCAGGCCCAGTACCGCTGCGGGTAGGCAACTCTGGAAAGCAGCATCGGGCCGGCCCCGGCGCTCACCGACGGTGCAAGCAGGCACGGAGCCCTGCGGAAACTCTCAGGTCCCCTACAGAGCGGGGAGGAACCCGACCAGGCACGCGCGCCCGCGCCCCCTTTCTGACGTACGGAGTTCCCATGACCGCCTCACCCGACCAGGCTTCCGGCACAGCATCCACCTTCGCCGACCGGCACATCGGCCCTCGTTCCTCCGACGCCGGGCACATGCTGGAGGTCCTCGGCTACCCGAGCCTCGAGAAGCTCGTGGACATGGCCGTCCCCGCGAGCATCCGCCTGGACCGTGGGCTGAACCTGCCCGCGGCCCTCAGCGAGACCGAGGTGCTGGCACAGCTGCGACGCATCGCCGGCCGCAACCGGACCGCCGTCCAGATGATCGGCCAGGGGTACTTCGATACCGTGACGCCGCCGGTGATCCGCCGCAACGTCCTCGAGTCGCCCGCCTGGTACACGGCCTACACGCCCTACCAGCCGGAGATCTCCCAGGGCCGCCTCGAGGCCCTCCTGAACTTCCAGACGATGGTCCAGGACCTCACGGCCCTCGACATCGCCAATGCCTCGCTGCTCGACGAGGCCTCCGCCGTCGCCGAGGCCGTCCTCCTGATGCGCCGCTCGGGCAAGAACAAGGGCCGCACGGTCATCGACGCCGACGCCCTGCCGCAGACCGTCGCCGTCGTGCGTGGTCGTGCCGAGGCGCTCGGCTTCGACGTCGAGGTCGCCGATCTCTCCGCGGGCCTGCCCGACGGCGACATCAACGGAGTGGTCCTCCAGCAGCCCGGCGCCTCCGGCGCACTGCGCGACCACGCGGCCGTCGTCGCCGCGGCGAAGGAACGCGGCGCACTCGTCACGGTCGCCGCCGACCTCCTGGCCCTGACGCTCATCACCGCTCCGGGTGAGCAGGGCGCGGACATCGCCGTCGGCTCCGCCCAGCGCTTCGGTGTCCCCCTCTTCTTCGGCGGCCCCCACGCCGCCTACATGGCCGTCCGCAAGGGCCTCGAGCGCATGCTGCCCGGACGCCTGGTCGGCGTCTCCAAGGACGCCGACGGCGCACCCGCCTACCGTCTCGCCCTGCAGACGCGTGAGCAGCACATCCGTCGCGAGAAGGCCACGAGCAACATCTGCACCGCCCAGGCGCTGCTGGCGATCGTGGCATCGATGTACGCCGTCTACCACGGCCCCGAGGGGCTCACGGCGATCGCGCGGACCACGCACCAGCGCGCCGCCGAGCTCGCCGATGCCCTCGCGGGGTCCGACGCCGCCGTCGTCCACGATGCCTTCTTCGACACGCTCCTGGTCCACGTGCCCGGAAAGGCCGCGGAGTACGCGGACAAGGCGGAGGCGCAGGGCTACAACCTCCGCCGCGTCGACGCCGACCACCTGGGCATCTCCTGCGACGAGACGACGACCCCCGAGCACGTCGCCGCCGTCGCCGCCGTCTTCGGCGGCTCCCACACGGGGTCGGCGTCCGCAGCGCGGATCCCCGCCGACCTGCACCGGACGTCGGACTTCATGACGCACCCCGTCTTCTCGCTGCACCGCTCCGAGACCGCGATGCTCCGGTACCTCCGCCGGCTCTCCGACAAGGACCTCGCGCTGGACCGCACCATGATCCCGCTGGGCTCCTGCACCATGAAGCTCAACGCGACGGTCGAGATGGAATCGATCTCCTGGCCGGAGTTCGCCTCGATCCACCCCTTCGCACCCGAGAGCCAGACCGAGGGCTGGCGCGAGCTGATCACCGACCTCGAGGAGCGCCTCGCCGAGATCACCGGGTACGACCGCGTCTCGCTGCAGCCCAACGCCGGGTCGCAGGGCGAGCTCGCCGGCCTCCTCGCCATCCGCGGCTACCACCGCTCGCGCGGCGACGAGAACCGCACCGTCTGCCTCATCCCGTCCTCCGCGCACGGCACCAACGCGGCATCCGCCGTCCTGGCCGGCATGAAGGTCGTGGTGGTCGGCACCGCGGCCAACGGCAACATCGACCACGACGACCTCCTCGCCAAGATCGAGCAGCACGCCGAGAACCTCTCGGCCATCATGATCACCTACCCCTCCACGCACGGCGTGTTCGAGGAGGACGTGCGGTGGGTCTGCGAGAAGGTGCACGGCGCGGGCGGCCAGGTGTACATCGACGGCGCCAACCTCAACGCGCTGGTGGGCCTCGCCCAGCCGGGGGAGTTCGGCGGCGACGTCTCCCACCTGAACCTGCACAAGACCTTCTGCATCCCGCACGGCGGTGGCGGACCGGGCGTCGGGCCCGTCGCCGTGGCATCGCACCTCGCGCCGTTCCTGCCCGGGGACGCGAACCGCGACATCGCGACCGACGGCGGCCCGGCGGCCGAGGGCGGCACCCCGGTATCGGGTTCGATGTACGGCTCGGCCGGCGTCCTGCCCATCTCCTGGGCCTACGTGGCCCTGATGGGTTCCGAGGGACTGACCAGCGCGACGGCGCATGCCCTGCTCGCGGCCAACTACGTCGCCGCCCGCCTGACGGAGCACTTCCCCGTGCTCTACACGGGCGTGCAGGGCCTCGTGGCGCACGAGTGCATCCTGGACCTCCGCCCGCTGACCGCCGCGACCGGCGTCACCGCGGAGGACGTCGCCAAGCGGCTCATCGACTACGGGTTCCACGCGCCGACGCTGTCGTTCCCCGTCGCGGGGACGCTCATGGTGGAGCCGACGGAGTCCGAGGACCTCGCCGAACTGGACCGCTTCATCTCCGCCATGATCGCCATCAAGGGCGAGATCGACCGTGTGGCGGCCGGCGAGTTCAGCATCGAGGAGAGCCCCCTGCGGCAGGCCCCGCACACCGCCCAGGTGCTCATCGGTGACGAGTGGACGCAGGCCTACCCGCGTGAGCTCGCGGCCTATCCGCTCCGCTCCCTGCGGCACGACAAGTATTTCCCGCCGGTGCGAAGGATCGACGGCGCCCACGGCGACCGCAACCTCGTCTGCTCCTGCCCGCCCATCGAATCCTTCGAAGACTAGGAACCCGCTGTCCATGAGCGAGCAGAGCAAGCACACAGCCCTGTACACCCAGCACGAGGCGCACGGAGCCTCGTTCACCGACTTCGGCGGGTGGCAGATGCCCCTGAAGTACCGGAGCGAACTGGAGGAGCACCACACGGTCCGCAAGGCCGCGGGCCTCTTCGACCTGTCCCACATGGGGGAGGTGCTCGTCAGCGGGCCGCAGGCCGCGGAGTTCCTCAACTACGCCCTGGTCAGCAACCTCGCGGTCCTCGCCGTGGGCAAGGCGAAGTACTCGCTGATCTGCAACGAGGCGGGCGGGGTGATCGACGACCTCATCACCTACCGGCTGACCGGGGACTCCTTCCTCGTGGTGCCGAACGCCTCCAACGCGCCCGTGGTGGCCGAGGAGCTGCGGCTGCGCGCCAAGGGGTTCGACGTCGCTGTGGAGGACCAGTCGGACACCACGGCCCTCGTCGCGGTACAGGGCCCCACGGCAGAAGCGGTCCTCCTCGATCTCGCGCGCCCCGAGGACGCCGCCGCCATCCGGGACCTGAAGTACTACGCCGTGGTGGAGCTCGAGCTGGCTGGACTCCCCGTGCTCCTGGCCCGCACGGGCTACACGGGAGAGGACGGCTTCGAGATCTTCCTCGGCGGCAACGTCGCGGTGCGGCTCTGGAACGCAGCGCTGGAGGCGGGCGGGAAGCACGGACTGCTGCCCTGTGGCCTCGCGGCCCGTGACTCGCTGCGGCTGGAGGCCGGCATGCCGCTCTACGGTCACGAACTCGGGCTCGACACCACTCCGTTCGAGGCGGGCCTCGGACCCGTGGTCAGCACGAAGAAGCCTGACGACTTCGTGGGCCGTTCGGTGCTCGAACCGCTGAAGGCGGTCGAGCCGGCACGCCGTCTCGTCGGACTCCGGGCGGTCGGCCGCCGGTCGGCACGGGCCGGGTACGACGTCGTCGTGGACGGCGCGGCCGTCGGCACGGTGACATCGGGGCTGCCGAGTCCCACGCTCGGCTACCCCGTGGCGCTCGCCTACGTGGACGCGGCGTACGCCGCCGTCGGCACCGAGGTGCAGGTGGACCTCCGGGGGCGGCCCGAACCCTTCACCGTGATCCCCACGCCGTTCTACAAGCGGCGACCCGCCGGATCGCCGCAGTGACGATCAGCGCGTTCGACCTCTTCAAGATCGGTATCGGGCCGTCGAGTTCCCACACGGGCGGACCGATGACCGCGGCCTACCTCTTCACCGAGGTGCTGCGTGCCGACGGCCTCCTGGCCGCCGTGCAGCGGGTCCGTGTGGAACTCTTCGGGTCGCTGGGCGTCACCGGCCATGGCCACGGGACGGTCAAGGCCGTACTGCTGGGACTCGAGGGGGACCAGCCCCATCTCGTGGACCCGACCTCGGCCGATGCCCGCGTGGCCTACATCGGCGAGTGCCGGTCGCTGAACCTCGCAGCCGAACAGCGCATCGAGTTCGACCCGGAGACGGACGTGGTGCTGCACCGCCGCCAGCGTCTGGACTACCACACAAACGGTATGCGGTTTACGGCATATACAGCGGCGGACGAAGTGATACGTACAAGGGAATACTTCTCGGTGGGCGGCGGTTTCGTGCTGGACGAGGACGAGATCGGCTCCGAGACCGTTGCCCTCAAGCCGATTCCGGTGGCCCATCCCTTCGGTACCGCCGACCAGCTGCTGGGCATCTGCCGGGCGACCGGCTGGTCCTTCTCCGACGTGGTGCTCGCCAACGAGCTGTCCTGGCGCCCGGAGCACGAGGTGCGGGCCGGGCTGCTGGAGATCTGGTCGGTCATGCAGGACACCATCCGGCGGGGGACCACCACGGGCGGCATCCTGCCCGGCGGGTTGAGCGTGCGACGCCGCGCCGAGCGCCAGCGCCAACTGCTCGAGAAGGCGGACGACCCGAACGACCGCCTCGGGACGATGGAGTGGGTGACGCTCTTCGCCCTGGCCGTCAACGAGGAGAACGCCGCAGGCGGGCGGGTGGTGACGGCGCCGACCAACGGTGCCGCCGGCATCATCCCCGCCGTCCTGAAGTACTACGTCGACTTCGTGCCGGGAGCCGACGACGACGGCGTCGTCCGCTTCCTGCTGGCAGCAACGGCGATCGGCTCGCTGTTCAAGAAGAACGCCTCGATCTCCGGGGCCGAGGTGGGGTGCCAGGGCGAGGTCGGTTCCGCCTGCGCCATGGCGGCAGGTGCGTTGGCGGAAGTGCTCGGCGGCACGCCCGAGCAGGTCGAGAACGCGGCCGAGATCGGCATCGAGCACAACCTCGGGCTGACGTGCGACCCCGTGGGCGGCCTGGTCCAGATCCCGTGCATCGAGCGGAACGCGGTCGGAGCCATGAAGGCCATCACGGCCGCTCGGATGGCTGTGCGGGGAGACGGCCGACACCACGTCTCGCTCGACGTCGCCATCAAGACCATGCGCGACACCGGCGCGGACATGATGGACAAGTACAAGGAGACCGCGCGCGGCGGACTCGCCCTCAACGTGGTGGAGTGCTGACCGTCGATGACTGACCTGCCGGTCCGCGTGGAGGTCATCCCGTCGGAAGGCATTGCCGACCGTCTCCGCGAGCACCTGCCCGCCCCCGCCGCCCTGACCGTCACGTGCCTGCCGCACCACGGCCCGCGGGAGGCCGTGGGCCTGGCGGTGGACCTCGCGCGGGCCGGCTACACCGCCATCCCGCACCTGGCCGCGCGGTCCGTGACCGGCCGGACGGAGCTGGCCGGGTACGTCGAGCGGTGCGCCGACGCGGGCATCGGTGACGTCTTCGTGATCGGCGGGGATGCCACTGCGGCCGCCGGGCCCTACGCCTGGAGCGGGGCGCTCATGGAGGACATCGCGGATCTCTCGGGCGGGGTGCTCCGGATGGGGATGGCCGTGTATCCCGAAGGGCGCCCGGGCGCAACGGACGAGGAACTGGTCAGGACGATGCTCGACAAACAGCCGTTCGTGTCCTGGTGCGTCACCCAGCTCTGCTTCTCACCGGACACGCTGCGGGGTTACCCGTCGCGGTTGCGGCTCCAAGGAGTGGGCCTGCCGGTGTGGGCGGGAGTGCCGGGCCCGGTGCGCATGGCACGGCTGGTGCGGCTTGCAGGCAGGATCGGGGTGGGGCAGTCCCTCGGCTTCCTCAAACGCTCCGCGGGCGCCTCGAACTCCGGGTCCGCCGTCAGGCAGTTGCTCTCGTCGGCGTCCTACGACCCGGGTCCGCTGGTGGGGGCGGTGCAGGCCTCCGGGTACGCAGGCCTGCACCTGTACAGCTTCAACGACCTCGCCGGACTCGCGCGGTCGGGGCTGGCTTCCGCCGCCGGGTGAACTCCCCGACGGCGACCGCCTCGCCGGAGGACTCCTCCCGGTCGGTACGGAGCCGGTGGAAGCCTTCCGGACCGTGCTCGCCCCGGACTCCTGCCCGCGGGTGATCGCGGAGAGCGACCGCCCTGTCAGTCCGAGAAGTGCGTACGCGCCGGCTCGGCGGACACTCCGCCGACGATCCTGTGCGCGATCTCGCGGATCTTCAGGTTCTGGGCATTCGAGGCGCGTGTCAGGACCGCGTAGGCCTCCGCCTGGGTGCAGCGGTTCTGGCCCATGATGATCCCGATGGCGATGTCGATGGTGGTCCTCGACTCCATCGCCGCCCTGAGGCCCGAGGACGTGTCGGCCTGCCGGGAGACCCGGAGGACCATCTGCAGCGCCTTCGCGGCCTGGAGGGCGAATCCCTCCGCCAGCGCCTGGGTGGTGCTGGTGAAGGTCCCCGGCTCGGCCGCGTAGAAATTCAGCGCCGCCCCGCCCTGGCCGTCGAGGACCAGGGGAACGCCCATCATGGCGAAGTACCGGTGATCGGCCACCGCCGCGAAGTAGTCGGGCCAGCGTCCGTCCGTACGGGCGTCGTCGACGATCACGGTCCTGCCCGTGCTGATGGCGTGCAGGCAGGGACCGTCGCCGAAACCGTACTGGATCTCGTCGAGCGTCCGTGCCTCCTCGCTGCTGGAGGCCACCGTCGTGGCCAGGTCCTGGTGCCGGTACGTCACTCCGCACTGCACCTCGACGGAGCGGCCGAGGATCCTCGAGGAGAGACCGGCGAGATCCTCCAGGAACTGGTCGACGGTCTCGTTGGTCAGCATGAGGTCCTGGAGTTCGGCTGCGGCCGCCTGTCGATGCTCGTCGTTCACCCGCTCATCGTACGACGGATGCTTAGATTGTCTAGGAAACCCTCCCGGAGCCCTTCTCCGGCGACCTGACGCCCCTGCCGGACGCGGCGGCGACCGCCTCCGGGTGCTACTCCTTCACCACGCGGATGGTCCCGAGGGACGCGTCCCCGGGATCGGGGAGGACCATGCCGGCGTCGACACCGCTGCGCAGGTATTTGACGGACGCCTCGTTGATGCGCTCCCCCGGCAGGAAGACGGGGACCCCCGGAGGGTAGGGCGTGGCGAGCTCGGCGACGATCCGACCCACGGATTCCTCGATCGGGATGTCCTCCACGGGGCCGAAGAAGGCATCGCGCGGCAGCATGACGGTCTCCAGGTCCAGTTCGCCCTCGTCCGGGATCAGCACGGGAGGCGATGGCGGGAAGTCCGGGGCCGCGTCGATCAGCAGGCGCAGTCCGTCCATCAGCCGCTGGACGGTCGATTCGTCGTCCGCGATGGACATGGTGATCTCGAGGCGACGGTGGTCGGTGGTCCCGAAGTCGAGCCTGCAGTTCTCGCGCAGCCAGTCGTGGGCCTGGTACCCGGTGATGCCCAGACCCGAGACGTCGACGAGCACATGCTGGATGTCGAGGTCGTGGGAAGCCTCGTGGGAGGTGAGTTCCTCCTTCAGCACGTGCAGGCCGGGCAGTTCCTCGATCTGCTCGCGGACCCGCCGCGTGAGGGCCAGCGCGCGGTCGATCAGGTCATGTCCGCTCTGGACCATCTGGCGCCGCCACCCGTCCATCGCTGCGTACAGCATCACGTTCGCGCTGGTGGTGGAGAGGATGTCCGCACAGTGCTCGAGCCGGACGGGGTCCACGAGGTCCCCCTGGAGGTGGAACACGGAGCCCTGCTCGAAGCCGATGCCCATCTTGTGCACGCTGACCACGCAGAGGTCGGCCCCGGCGGACATGGCCCAGGTGGGGGTGTCGGGATGGAACGGCAGCTGCGCACCCCACGCCTCGTCGACGATCAGGGGCTTTCCGCGGTCGTGGCAGATCCTCGCGATGGCTCCGAGGTCGGCACAGCTCCCGTAGGGCGTGGGGCTGACGACGAGGGCGGCGGCGGCGTCGGGGTACTTCTCCCACGTCGCCTCCACCTCCTGCGGCGTGGGCGGGTGGGAGAGCTTGAGGTCGTTGTCCCAGCTCGGGCGGATCCACCGCGGCTGCAGTCCGCCCAGGACCAGGGCGGACACCACGGACTTGTGTGCGTCACGGCTCAGCAGGATCTCGCCCTCGCCGTGCGTGACGGCGAGGATAGCGGCCTTCACCGACAGGGAACTGCCGCAGGTGGAGAAGAACGTCCGGTCCGCCCCGACCGCTTCCGCCATCAGGTCCTGCGCCTGCTGCAGGTAGCCGTTGGAGGTCTTCCGGTCGTCGAGTCCGGAGCTGGCCAGCACATCGGACCGGAAGCTCTGCTCGCCGAGGACCTCCAGGACCCGGGGGTCGACGCCGCGGCCCTGGCGGTGCGCGGGCGGGGTGAAGCCGTAGCGGTCGAGCTGCTGGTGGTCGGCCAGCGCTGTGAGCACGGGGGTCTGGTTCTGGTCCATCGGTTCTCCCTCCGGTACGTACTCAGCATGCTTACCGATCCAGCCTTCCAAGCGCGGCCGATGCGGGTCAAGGGCCGATCCGCCGCACCGATTCCTCCGGTCTGTGCCCTGGTGCACCCGGAGACGACAGAACGGCCGTCCCGAGGGACGACCGTTCTGTCGGACGATGCTGCGGCGCCGGCCTCAGACGACGGCGGCTGCCGGCTTCTGCCGCTGGGGAGCGAGTTCCCCGACGATGCCGCGCAGCAGGCTGCGCAGCTCGAAGGACTCCAGTCCTTCGCCGACCATCAGTGTGCGCTCGATGTCCTCGGCCTTGGCGAGGGCCTCGACGCCCTCCGGCGTGATCGTGATGCGCTGGCTGCGGCGGTCGATGCTGTCGCGGATACGGGAGATGAACCCCTGGCGCTCGAGCTTCTCGATCGTCTTGCCGATCGTCTGGGCCTGGACGTGCACCGCGAGGGCGAGCTTCGCCCCCGTCATGGTGCCCTCGCGGGCCAGGACGCCGAGGGTGGTGTAGCCGGCATGGGTGATCCCGATGTCCAGCAGCCTCTCGTTCCACGCGTGGTCGACGAGACGTGCGGCGGTCGTGAGCAGGCGGCTGGTCGACCACTCTTGCAGATCAGGCATGCGATCTTCCTTCCGGTGCTTGGAACACCCGGCCGACGCTGTCGATCAGCGCAGGCCGGGTGCCGTGTCTTTGCAGCTGATCGATGGAACGACGGACGGAACCAGCTGCAATACGTCTACTATGCGCTTCGATCTTCAAGTTTTCCCGATGGCCGGTCCGAAGCTTGGAACAAGAAAGCCGGATCGGCCGCGGCCGGCACGCTCCGGAAGGCGATGATCTCCGCTGCGACGGCCGGTGCCGCCGAATGCTGGACGACATGCGGCTGGCCGTCGATCTCCACGAGGAGACCATACCGGGCGCGTGCCGCGAGTTCCCTGCACCAGCGCCGCCGGGCGACGGGATCACGCCCGCCCCGGAGCACCAGGACCGGACACCGGACCCGCTCGACCGCGCGCTCCAGCGGGTACTCCATCATGGGCAGCAGTTGGCGCAGGTACCAGCGCACGCCCGTGCGGAGGTAATCCGTGTACACCGTCCAGTTCGCGGACGGGCTCTCCCGGAACGTGTCCCGTCCGAGCGAGACGGCCTGCTGGATCACCGTGCGGCGGTCGCGGTCGACCACCGGCCCGATCAGGACGATCCGTTCCGCGAGGTCGGGTGCCCGGAGGGCTACCTCTGTGACGAACTGCACTCCCATGGAATGCCCGATCAGGATGCACGACCGGACGTCGATGGCCGCCAGCGCCTCGATGATCAGGGCGGCGTGGTCCTCCACCCCGAGCCGGCCGCCCGGCTGCGGATCCGGTCCGTAGCCGGGGAGATCCACGGAGTGCACGACGGCGTCGGACGCCAGTTCGGCGCGGAGCCGGTCGAGGTACCGGTGGGTCATGCCCAGTCCATGGACGAGGACGTACGGGGAACGGGACGTGGCGGACGTGTCGGTCCCCGGCGTCGTCCGGATCCGGAGGGTGAGGCCGTTCACCTGCACGGTGCTGAGGGTGGTCGGCTGCATCCCGGCAGTCTACGGGGGAGGACCGGCCGATCCTCAAGATCAGTTCAAGCCAAGTGTCCGTTCCGTGCCCTCCGGGCTCCTGAAGTATGGAACTCTTGTTCCATGTCCGTTTCTCCGCCGCAGCGCACTGCGCTGGTCGTCGAGGACGATCCGGATATCCGCGAACTGCTCTCCACGACCCTGCGCATGAACGGGTTCACGATCGTGGAGGCCGCGTCCGGGTTGGACGCCGTAACGGCAGTGAAGGAGTACCGACCCGACCTGATCACCCTCGACCTCAATCTGCCGGACCTCGACGGGGTGGAGGTGTGCCGCCAGTGCCGTGCCGTCAGTGACGCCTACATCGTGATGGTCACGGCCCGCCAGGACGAGATCGACCGCCTGATCGGCCTCGAGATCGGCGCCGACGACTTCATCGGCAAGCCCTTCAGCCCCCGCGAACTCTCGGCGCGGGTGTCCGCGATGTTCCGTCGTCCCCGCACGGGTACCGGGGCCGTCCCGGAACCGCCGGTGGAGGGCAACGAACTGCTCCGACACGGCGACCTGACGATGGATGCCGAGGGGCGCGTCGTCACCCTCGCCGGCCGGGAACTCGCGCTCACACGGATCGAATTCGACCTGCTCGAGACGCTCCTCACCGGATCCCAGCGGGTCTGGACACGCGAAGCGCTGCTGAACCGGGTGTGGGGTGACGGCTGGAGCCAGGATCACCACCTCGTCGAGGTGCACATCCGCAACCTCCGGAAGAAGCTCGGCGAGGACACGAGCAATCCCCGGTTCATCCGGACCGTGCGGGGCGTGGGATACCGGATGATCCCGGGCGACCAGCGGGGCTGAGCCGACGGGTGCCCGCCCGGTCCGTGAAACACTGGAGACGTGGCTCATCTCGACGTTTCCGGCATCGACTACTTCCTCTCCGACGGCAGGCAACTGCTCAACGGAGTGGCCTTCAAGGTCGGTGACGGCCACAAGACGGCCCTGATCGGACCGAACGGGACCGGGAAGACCACCCTGCTGCGCATCATCTCCGGTGATCTCGCACCCGACGAGGGATCGGTGAGCCGCTCGGGGGCCATGGGGATCATGCGGCAGTTCGTCGGGCAGGTGCGTGACGACACGACGGTCCGTGATCTGCTCGTCTCGGCCGCGCCGCCGGTGCTGGCCGCGGCAGCCGCGAGGATCGACGCGGCGGAACTCGCCATGATGGAAGCCGACGACGAGCCCACGCAGATGAAGTACGCGCAGGCCATCGCGGACTGGGGCGACGCCGGTGGATACGAGCTGGAGACCACGTGGGACGAGGTCACCATGGCCGCCCTCGGCGTCCCCTTCGACCGTGCGCAGTACCGCGCGGCGTCGTCGCTCTCCGGTGGCGAGCAGAAACGGCTGGTCCTCGAGGCGCTCTTCTCGGGCCCCGACGACCTCCTGCTCCTCGACGAGCCCGACAACTACCTCGACGTGCCGGGCAAGCGCTGGCTCGAGGCGAAGCTGCGCGAGTCGAAGAAATCCGTGCTGTTCGTCAGCCACGACCGTGAGCTGCTGGCCAACGCCGCGACACGTATCGTGACGCTCGAGCCCGGGGCCCTGGGCGCGTCGTCCTGGACCCACGGCGGTGGTTTCGAGACCTACCTGAAGGCGCGGGAGGACCGGAACGCGCGGTTCGAGGAGCTGCGCAAGCGCTGGGACGAGGAGCACCTCAAGCTCAAGGAACTCGTCAACATGTACAAGAACAAGGCGGCATTCCGCTCCGACATGGCCAACCGCTACCACGCGGCGCAGACCCGCCTCGCGAAGTTCCTCGAGGCCGGGCCGCCGGAGGCCATCCCCCTCGAGCAGAACGTCTCCATGCGCCTGCAGGGCGGCCGCACGGCCAAGCGGGCCGTCGTGGCCCAGAAGCTCGAGCTGACGGGACTGATGAAGCCCTTCAGCACGGAGATCTGGTTCGGGGACCGGGTGGGTGTGCTGGGCTCCAACGGTTCCGGCAAGTCACACTTCCTGAGGCTGCTCGCCGCCGGCGGCACCGACCCGGACAAGGAGCACCTGCCGGTGTCCGACGTCGACATCGCTTCGGTTCCCCACGAGGGCTCCGTGAAGCTCGGCGCGCGCATCCGGCCCGGCTTCTTCGCACAGACGCACTCGCGCCCCGACCTCCTCGGACGCACGCTCATCGACATCCTGCACCGCGGCGACGAGCACCGGTCCGGCCTGGGCCGCGAGGCGGCGTCCGCCGTGCTCGACCGCTACGGTCTGGCGGCCCAGGCGGAACAACCCTACGATTCCCTGTCCGGCGGTCAGCAGGCGCGCCTGCAGATCCTGCTGCTGGAGCTGTCCGGCGCCACGCTGCTGCTGCTCGACGAGCCGACGGACAACCTCGACCTCCATTCGGCGGAGGCCCTCGAGCGGGCCATCGACGCGTTCGAGGGGACCGTGATGGCCGTGACGCACGACCGCTGGTTCGCCCGCAGCTTCGACCGGTTCCTCGTCTTCGGCTCGGACGGCAAGGTGTACGAGACCAAGGAACCTGTCTGGGACGAGAGCAGGGTCGTCCGGGCGCGCTGATCCCACCTCTCCTCCACAGCTATTCCACAGGTTTGTCCACAGGCGGTGGATGAGTCCGGACAGCTCCGACCACGCGCTGTCCTTCGCGGGCGGCGGGTGCCATCCTCGGTAGGGTGGACGACGGCGGAGGGACGCCGGACGGTCCATACACGGGGAGAGCATGGCGAACGGGACAGGCACGGATACCGAGGCGGAGTCGATGGATCCGGTCGGGACGCAGGACGACGGCGGGGCGCCACCTCCGCAGGGCTCCCGGCAGCGCCCTGCGGGCCGGCACACCCGTGCCGATCCGCCGGACCCGGGCACCAGGAGGATCGTTACGCCGCGGCACGCCGCCGGCATCCCCTCCGGGAGCACTGCCACCGCCGCGGAGGACACTCCACGTCCTCTCCCGAAGAGCCGTCGGGCCACGAGGACCGTCGTGGCCGGCGCCGCCGCCGCGACCGCACTCGTCGCGGGGGTGGTCACGGTCCACCTGGTCAACCAGTCGGTCTTCGGACCTGACAAACCGGTCGAGGCCTACCTCGACACCCTCGTCGCAGGGGATGCGGGGGCCTCCCGCGGGCTCCTCGGGACCGGCGTCCCCGATGGACAGGACGCCCTGCTGTCCGACGCCGTCTACGGAGCGGCAGCCGGTCGACCCGACGCCTACGAGGTGCTCGACGTCGCGATCACCGACGGCAGCGCGACGGTGACCACCGAGGTGATGCAGGAGGGAACCAGCAGCACCATCGACTTCACCCTGACCCGGACCGGATCCACGGGTGTCCTCTTCGACCTGTGGCGGCTCGACGGTCCGGTGCCGGTCACGGAGGTCGGCATCGTGGTCCCGGAGGACCTGCAGTCGGTCCCCGTCAACGGCGTCGAGGTGACCCTGCCGGCCGGGGACACCGACAGGTATGCGGGCCTGCGGTCGGTCTCCCTCCCGGCACTGCCCGGGCAGTACGTCGTCTCCCCGCCGTCGCCCACCACCTACCTGTCCTACGGCGCGGAGCAGACCGTCACGGTCACGGCGGATCCTGCATCGGCGCCCGGCGGGGTGCTCTTCGAGCCGGAGCCCACCCCCGCGGTGCAGGCCGAAGCCGCCGCCGCGGCCACGGCCGCACTGGACCGATGCATCGCCTCCACCGAGGCCTCGCCGAGCAACTGCCCGAACGCGTCCTTCCTGTTCGGTGATCCGCAGGACGTCCGTGATCCGCGCTGGACGCTGGACAAGGAGCCCACCTTCACCCTCCAGGAGTCCTATGAACCGGGCGTGTACCGGCTCCTGTCCGACGACGCCCAGGCGACGTTCTCCTACGAGCGCAACGCCGAGTTCGACCCCCGGAAGCCGGCACGCTGGGAACGCGAGGAGGACCCGCAGCGGCTCCACATCAGCGCGACCGTGACCGTGACGGGCGAGACCCTCGTGGTGGACCTGAACTAGTGCAGCGGGGTCGCGGGAGCCGCGATTGCGGCTTCCGCCGCCGCCCGCCTACGGTTGCAGGGTGAACCCCGTCGTCCGCTCAGCCATGTTCGCCTCCTATGCCATCTTCGGACTCAACGGTCTCGTCTTCGCCAGCTGGGCCGCCCGCATCCCCTCGGCATCGGGCACGCTCGGCCTCGGTTCGGGCCAGATGGGCACCCTCCTCCTCGTGGGCGCCATCGGGTCGGTGCTGTCGCTTCCCCTGGCAGGAATCGTCGCCGCCCGCTTCGGCACGGCCAACACCGTCCGCCTGGGCGGGACCGCCGCAGCACTGGGCGCCGTCGCCGTCGCCCTCGGCCTCGCCGCGGTGTCCGTGCCCGTCGTCGCCGTCGGGCTGTTCCTCTTCGGCAGCGGGGTGGCCCTGTGGGACGTGGGGCAGAACATCGAGGGAGCCGACGTCGAGCGCCGGGTCGGGCGGACCATCATGCCGCGCTTCCATGCCGCCTTCAGCGGAGGAGCGTTCGTGGGGGCACTGGTCGGGGCAGGGCTCTCGGCGCTGGAGGTGGACCTGTCGGTGCACCTCGTCGCCGTCGCCGTCCTCAGCCTCGCCGTCTCGCTCTGGATGCCGCGCCGCTTCCTGCCGGAGACCCCCGCGCAGCCGGTCGATGGGGCGGACGAGGCGACGGATGGTCGGGGCAAGGGCCTCGGAGCGTGGGGCGAGGCACGCACCCTGCTGATCGGACTCGTCGTGCTGGGTGCCGCCCTGACCGAGGGAGCCGCGAACGACTGGGTGGCGAAGGCCAGTGTCGACGGTCTGGGAACCACGGAGAGCACCGGCGCGATCATGTTCGCGGTCTTCGTCGCCGCGATGACGGCGCTGCGTTTCGTGGGCGGCGGCCTCATCGACCGCTTCGGCCGGGTACGGGTGCTGCAGGCCAGCCTCGGTTCCTCCCTCGTCGGGCTCGTGCTCTTCGTCGTCGCGCCGAACGTGCCGCTCGCCGCCGTCGGAGCGGTCCTCTGGGGCGCGGGAGCCGCGCTCGGATTCCCGATGGGCATGTCCGCGGCAGCGGACGAACCCGAGCGCGCGGCCGCCCGTGTCGCGGTCGTGTCGACCATCGGGTACACGGCCTTCCTCGCCGGTCCGCCCCTTCTCGGTTTCCTCGGCGACGTCGTGGGCATCCGCACCGCGCTCCTGGCCGTCGGGATCGCGGTCCTCGCCTCCTTCATCGTCGCGCCCACCGCCCGGGAACGTCCGGTGGAGACGAAGGAACCCTTGCGGACAGGTTCTGACCGAAGCCCCTAGGAGAGTCACGCCGCCGGCTCTACCCTTTCCTGCATGGCGATCATCGAAGCAGAAGGTCTGAAGAAGACCTATTCGTCGAAGAGCGGGCCCGTCCACGCGCTCGACGGCATGAATCTCTCCGTTCCCCAGGGAACAGTCAAGGCCCTGCTGGGCCCCAACGGTGCAGGCAAGACGACGGTGGTCAAGATCCTGACCACTCTCATCCAACCCACAGCCGGCACGGCCCACATCGACGGCATCGACGTCATGCAGGATCCGAAGGCGGCCCGCCGCATCATCGGCGTCTCCGGCCAGTACTCGGCCGTCGACGAGAACCTGACCGGCTTCGAGAACCTCGAGATGGTGGGCAGGCTCTACCACCTCGGCGCGGTGACGGCCAGGCGCCGGGCGCAGGAACTCATCGACCAGTTCGAATTGACGGAGGCCGGCAACCGCCCGGTCAAGGGGTTCTCCGGCGGCATGAGGCGCCGGATCGATCTCGCCGGGGCGCTGGTCATCAATCCGAAGATCCTGTTCCTGGACGAGCCCACCACCGGGCTGGACCCGAGGAGCCGCCTGTCGCTCTGGGGCATCATCAAGGACCTCGTGAAGGACGGCACCACGCTGCTGCTCACCACGCAGTACCTCGAAGAGGCGGACCAGCTCTCGGACGACATCGCGGTGATCGACGGCGGCAAGGCCATCGCCGAGGGCACGGCGGACCAGTTGAAGGCACAGATCGGAGGACACCGCGTGGTCGTCTCGCTGGTCGACGCCGCCCACGCGGGTGCGGCGAGGGAGATCCTCGGGCGCCACGGCTCCGGCCACCCCGCCATCGGTGATGACGGCCGCAGCATCGAGGTGGCCGTCGACGAGGGACCCCGTGCCCTCCAGTACATCCTGTCCGAGCTCGGCGAGGCCGGGATCGAACTGCACGACGCCGGCATGCGGCGTCCCAGCCTCGACGACGTCTTCCTGAAGCTCACGGGCCGACGGGCCGAGGACAACGACGAAGCAGCAGCACAGAAGGAGCCGGCAGCATGAGTGTCCTAGCACCCGAGGGCCGCCAGCCCGAGAACCAACGCTCGCGCGTCCCGGGAGGGTCCGTTCCGGACCAGCCCTCCGAACTGGCGATGTGGTTCTCCGACGGGTGGACCGTGACCAAGCGCAACCTGACCAAACTGAAGCGCTCGCCGGACATGCTGATCTTCGCCGTCCTGCAGCCCATCATGTTCGTGCTGCTGTTCAGCCAGATCTACGGCGGGTCCATCCAGGTGGAGGGCAGCGACTACACGCAGTACCTCATGGCGGGGATCTTCGCGCAGACGGTCATCTTCGGTTCCACCTTCTCCGGCTCGGCCATGGCACAGGACCTCAAGGACGGGATCATCGACCGTTTCCGGACCCTTCCCATGAGCACCTCGGCCGTCCTCATCGGGCGGACCAACAGCGATCTCGTGCTCAACACGCTCTCCGTGGTGATCATGATGGGCACGGGCTTCCTGGTGGGGTGGCGGGTCAACACGTCCCCGTCCGAGGCGCTGGCCGGCGTGGGCCTGCTCCTGCTGTTCTCCTATGCCTTCAGCTGGGTCATGGCGCTCCTCGGGATGTCGGTGAAATCCCCGGAGGTGATCAACAACGCCTCGTTCATGATCCTGTTCCCGCTCACGTTCATCTCGAACGCGTTCGTCCAGTCGCAGACCCTGCCCAGCGCGCTCGAGACCTTCGCGAACTGGAATCCCGTGTCCGCGCTCGTGCAGGCGGTGCGTGAACTGTTCGGCAACACCGGGACCGTCCCCGTTCCGGATGCCTGGCCCATGCAGAACGCCGTACTGACCGTGCTGATCGGCACCATCGTGATGCTGGTGGTCTTCGTGCCGCTGTGCATCCGCAAATTCGCGTCGATCAGTAGCCGGTAGGCGGCGGGGGTCGTCCGAAAGGGGTACGGCGCCCCGCTCCGTGATCATCCCTGGGGCCGGTGAATCCGCACCGGTCCCAGGCCTACTGTTGGTGGTACCGGCCCGGAGTAGCGGGACGGCCCCGAACCACCTCCAGCCAAAGGACGCCCCATGATCGAGGCCCAGGCCCTCTCGAAGCGGTACGGCGCGAAGACCGCCGTCGACGCCGTCTCCTTCACCGTGCAGCCCGGCAAGGTGACGGGCTTCCTCGGCCCGAACGGCGCCGGCAAGTCGACCACCATGCGCATGATCGTGGGCCTCGACAGCCCGAGCGCCGGCCGCGTGACCGTCAACGGGCAGCCCTACGCGCAGCACCGCGCCCCGCTCCGCGAAGTGGGTGCGCTGCTCGACGCGAAAGCCGTCCACACCAAGCGCTCCGCCTACAACCACCTCCGCGCCATGGCCGCGACGCACGGCATCCCGAACAGCCGGGTCAAGGAGGTCATCGAGCTCACGGGACTCGGTCCCGTGGCCAGGAAGCGGGTGGGCGGCTTCTCCCTCGGTATGGGGCAGCGCCTCGGGATCGCGGCGGCCCTCCTCGGCGACCCCCACACGGTGATCCTCGACGAGCCCGTCAACGGACTCGACCCCGAGGGGGTCCAGTGGGTGCGCCACCTCGCGCGGGGACTCGCCTCCGAAGGCCGCACCGTCTTCCTCTCCTCACATCTCATGTCGGAGATGGCCCTGACCGCCGACCACCTCATCGTCATCGGCCGTGGCCGCATCATCGCCGACGCCCCCATCCAGTCGATCATCGACGGCCAGGGCAAGGTGCGCGTGCGGGTCCGGGCCGACCGGCCGCAGGACCTGCTCGGGAGCCTCGCCGGCGAGGGAGTGTCCTCGCAGGTCCTCGAGCCGGAACTGGTCGAGATCACCGGCGTCGAACCGCGCCGCATCGCCGAGATCGCCCTCCGGGAGCGTGTCCTGGTCTACGAACTCACTCCGCTCCAGGTGTCCCTCGAGGACGCCTACATGGAGCTCACCCAGACCGAGGTCGAGTACCACTCGCACGACCTCCCGACCGCCGCCCAGGCTGCCGCACCAGTGGAAGGACGCTGACCATGGCAACGTCGACCTCACCCGCCCCCACCCAGCAGCGGCCGCGGCCGACGCGTGATGCCGGTTCGGGCGTGAACTTCGGGCGGGTCCTGAAGTCCGAATGGATCAAGGTCACCACCGTCCCCTCGACCGTCATCCTCATCGTCTCGACCGTCGTCGTGATGGTGGGGCTCGCCGCGCTCTTCGCCTGGTCCCTGTCGGTCATGGCTCAGTCCGTCGGCGATCCGAGCGTGCCGGCGGAGTTCCGGGCACCCACGGAAGGCCCGGGAAGTGCGGCGTTCGAAGCCCTGACGACGCCGTCGTCGGGCCTGGTGTTCGGGCAACTGCTCATCGCGTCGCTCGCGGTGGTCCTCATCGCCTCGGAATGGACCACGGGCATGATCCGCTCGACGATGGTCGCCGTACCGAAACGCACCCCTGCCCTCCTGGCGAAGACCGCCATCGTCGCAGCCGTCGCCTTCGTCGTAGGCTTCGGCAGCGCGCTGATGTCCTACCTCGTCGCCCAGCCCATCCTCGGGGGAGAGGATCTCGACTTCGCCCTCACGGAGGACGGCGTCTTCGCCAGCGTCATCAACACCGGGACCTTCCTCGCTCTCGTGGCCGTGATCTCGATGTCGATCGGCATCCTGCTGCGCAACACGGCCGGAGGCGTGGTGACGGCGGTCGGCATCTTCTTCGTCCTGCCGATCATCGTGCAGCTCATCTCAGGGCTCGCCGACTGGATCCCGGATGCAGCGCGGTTCCTCCCCGGAGACGCGGGCACGCAGATGGTCGCCGTGACGACGGCGGAGGATGCGCTGACCCAGTGGGAGGGTGGCCTCGTCATGGGCGCCTGGGCCCTGGTGCTGCTTGTCCTGGCCCTCGTCGTCGCCAAGAAGCGGGATGTCTAGCACCCCTCATGAGCCGGCGCCATGAATGACAGGCTCTCGGTGAAGGAGGCCGCGGAACGAACGGCCGCGGTCTCCTTCACCGAGCTCAACGCCCGTCGGCTCGGCCCCCTCCGGCGGTTCTTCCGCAAGCACCCGCGGGCCATGGACGCCGTCGTCGTCGTGGTGTTCCTCTTCCTCTCGTTCCCCACGGCACTGTTGCTGATCTTCGGCGACGGCAACTGGCTCGCCCTCCCCGGCGTGGTCCTCGCCGCGGGCGCGCTCGCTTTCCGCCGCGACCGTCCGATCCTCGTCCTCGCGTTCGTCTCGGTACTCGATGTGCCCGTCAGCATGCTCACCGAAGGCCAGGGCAGCAGCGGGATCGCGACGATGTTCGCGCTCTACACCGTCGCGGCGACGTATCCGCTCCGGAAGGCGCTGGTGGCGGCGTGCTCCGCGACGGTCTTCTCGGTCGGTGCCCTGTTCCTCATCCCTGTGTCGACCTTCGCCGAGGCTCCCGGCATCATCTGGCTGCTCAGCGGATTCGTGGTGATGTTCCTGGCGATCGCCGTCGGGGTGGGCATCACGGTCCGGCGCGACCGCGAGCACGAGAGCGAATTGCGCGAGTGGGCCACCCGCAACGCCGAACTGGCCTCCGCGGGCGAGCGGAACAGGATCGCGCGGGAGATGCACGACGTCGTCGCCCACTCCCTCACCGTGATGGTGGCGCTGTCGGACGGCGCCGCCGTCGTCATGAAGCGCGACCCGGACCGCGCCGTCTCCGTGCTCCGTGAACTGTCGGGCACCGGACGGACCGCCATCGCCGACATGCGGCGCGTCCTCGGGGTGCTCCGTGCCGAGGCCGCGAGCGGATCGCTCGAGCCGCTTCCCGCGTCGAGCTCCCTGGCGCAGCTGCTCGACGGGTTCCGTGCGGCGGGGCTGCCCCTCCGGGTGACCACCAGCGGTCCCCGGCTGCCCGATGATCCCGCGTTCCAGCTGACGGTGTACCGGATCCTGCAGGAGTCCCTGACCAACGTCCTGCGCTACGGCAAGGGCGTTACGCTGGTGGACATCTCGATCGCGAGGACGGGAGATGCGGTCCACCTGCGCGTAGCCGACGACGGCCGCGGTGCCATGGGGCCGGTCGTCTCCCTCGGGTCCGGGCAGGGCATCGCCGGCATGCGGGAGCGTGCCGCGATCTATGCCGGCTCGGTCGAATACGGCAGCCGCCCGTCGGGTGGCTGGATCGTCGAAGCACGACTGACAGTCCCCCACGCCGACGGCGGAGCGGGGAACCACCGGGGGAAAGAGAAAGATGACCACGCAGCACAGCACGCCGGGCACGCCCATCAGGGTTCTGCTCACTGACGACCAGC
Source organism: Arthrobacter sp. TmT3-37 (assembly GCF_054510835.1). Classification (NCBI taxonomy): domain Bacteria; kingdom Bacillati; phylum Actinomycetota; class Actinomycetes; order Micrococcales; family Micrococcaceae; genus Arthrobacter; species Arthrobacter sp. TmT3-37. The sequence continues at coordinate 42,138 of NZ_JBTNDU010000016.1, forward strand.
CACTGCTGAGGATGGGTTTCCGGCTGATCCTCGAAGGCGAGCCGGACCTCGAGATCGTGGGGGAGGCGTCCACGGGCACGGAGGCGGTCCGCCTCGCCGCGGAACTGATGCCGGACGTCGTGCTGATGGATGTGCGGATGCCCCAGGGTGACGGCATCGAGGCCACCCGGCAGATCACGGCGTCGGGGTCCCGTTCGCGCATCATCATCCTGACCACGTTCGACCTGGACGAGTACGCATTCGCGGGCCTGCAGGCCGGAGCCTCGGCGTTCCTGCTGAAGGACGTGGCCCCCGAGGACCTGGTGCACGCCGTGCGGGTGGTCGCCAGCGGTGACGCCGTCGTCGCCCCCCGCGTCACGCAACGGCTGCTGGAGACCTACGTCCGGTCACTGCCGCCGGCACAGACGGCCACCAGGGTGCCGGACCGGCGGTTGACCGAGCTGACGCCACGGGAGCGCGAGGTGCTCGAGGCGATTGCCGGGGGGCTGTCCAACGCCGAGCTCGCGGCCCGGTTCTTCCTGTCCGAGGCCACCATCAAGACGCATGTGCGGCGGATCCTGACCAAGCTGGACCTGCGGGACCGCGTCCAGGCCGTGGTGTACGCGTACGAGAACGGGATCGTGGTGCCGGGACCGGCGCACTGACACCCACCGGGCCCTGCGGCCGGGCCAGGGAAGGGGTCGGGGTTCCTCGGCCAATATCGTGCAGGAGGTCGTGGGTGCCTGGTCCGAGCTGAGCATCGCAGGCAGAGAGCGAAGCGCCCCAGGAGAATCGTCTCCTGGGGCGCTTCGGTGTAGCGGTCGATCAGGCGAGGCACCCGCCCAGAGTGATCGTCCTGTCGATGCCGGCGATCCGGTCGAGGACCGCGGCGTACTGGGCCTGCAGGCCGGCCACGACGACCTTCTGGGCGGCGACCGCCTCGCGGTTGACCTTCTTGGCGCTCTCGAGCGTCCGCAGGGTCGCGGACTGGGCGACGATCTGCGCGTCGACCTTCGACAGGTCCGCCTTGGCGGTGGTGAGAGCGGCCTCCTTCTCACTGATCTGCCGAGTGAGCGTGTTCAGCGAGGTCTGCAGTGGGGTGAGCTGGTTCTGCAGCGAGAGGATCGCGTTCTCCGCGGCCGTGATCGAGGAGTTGAGGCCGGCGAGGGTCGTTCCGAGCCTGGCGACCTCTCCGTCGAGGCGGGTGACCTCGGCGGTCTCCTTGGTCACCGCGGAGTCGGCTGCGGTGAGGGTTGCCTGCAGGCCGGGGAGAGCGTCCTCGAGGGCCTCGAGCTCAGCCTGCTTCTGCACGATCTCTGCCTTCGCCGTGGTCACGTCCCCGGTCAGGCCCGGAAGCGCGGCCTCCAGAGCCGCGAGCTCCGTCTTCTTCGCGGTGACGGCAGCGTCGGCGTCGGTCAGGGCGGTGTTCGCCGCGGCCCGGGCGGCGTTGGCGTCGGCCAGCGAGTCGGCGGCCGAGGTGACCTGCCCGTTGGCCCCGGCCAGGCTGGTCTGCAGGCCGGGCAGCTGCTGCTGGAGATTGCTGCTCTCCTGCTGCTTCGCCGACAGCGACGAGTTCAGCGTCGCGAGCTGACCCTGCAGCGTGGTCAGGTCACCGTTCAGGGCGGTGATCAGCGCGGTCTTGTTCGCGGCGGCCAGCTCCGCGGCGGCGATCTCCGTCTTCTTGGCGGTGATCGCGGCGTTCAGCTCCTGCTTCTTCTTGTCCGCGTTGCCCTTGATCGCTGCGAGCTCGGCCTCGAGGGTGGCGAGCTGCGTCCGCAGCGCGGCGGCGTCGGCGACGGGCGTCGCGGAGGCGGCGGCAATCTCCTTCTGCTTCGCGGAGATCTCCGCGGTCCTGGTGGTGATGTCACCCTGCAGACCCGCGATCTCCGCCTGCAGCACCGGGAGGCCGGCCTCGATGGTGCCGATCTGCTGGGTGAGCGTCGTGACGCTCTGCTCGGCCAGGCGCAGGTTCTCCTCGGACCTGACCACCGTGGCGGTCGCCCCGGCGGCATCGGTGTCAGCAGTCCTGGCCGCGGTCTCCAGCACCGGCAGTGCGAGCCGCGCATCCGCCAGCTTCTTCTCCGCCGCATCCACCAGCGCCTGCGCCGCGTCGCCCCGGGCGACCAGAACGGCCAGCTCCTCGGTGCCCTTCTCGATCGCGGCGACCTGGCCGTCGACCGTGGTCTGCGCCGTCGTCGCCGCGGCGGTCGCGCCGTCCAGGCGGGCCCTGGCAGCGGCCAGGTCGGCCTCCTGGGCCGCCTTGTCGGCGAGAGCCTGGGTCCTGCTCGTGTCGAGGCCGGCGAGCTCGGTCCGTGCAGCGGTGAGCTGCGCCTGCAGCGGCGTGACCTGGTCCACCAGCGCCGTCTTCTGCCCCTGCAGCGCCGTCAGCTCGGTGTTCGCTGCCGCGATCGCCGCCGTCATCGTCGTCTTGTCCGCCTCCAGCCTGGTCAGCGACATCGTCACCGAGTCGATCTGCCCGACCAGTGTGGCGTACCGCGCGTCCAGTGCGGCGATCTCGGTCTCGGCTGTCGTCACCTGCGCGGTCAGGGAGTTCTGCGTGGTGACCAGCGCGGTCCGCTCGGCGGTCAGCGTCGCGATCCGCTCCGCGTTCTGCTTCGCCGCGGCCTTGAGCAGATTCGGCTGCGCGTTCCCGCGGTGTGCGAGCTGGTTGGTCACACCGTTGCAGATGCCCGCTACAGGGGCGGACTCGGCCGACGCCTGCGGGGCGAGGACCAGCATGCTGGTCAGGACTCCCGGCAGGATGACGGCGCTCGCAACGCGGCGGATGAGGACTGATGTCGCGTTGATATCGCGCAAGGCTACTCCTGGAGACCTGAAGGGAACGTGGGGGTGACGTCCAGAATCTACGGAGATCGGTTGCGCGGAGACACGGTATCCAGTACCCGACCTTCCCCTCTGATACTCGTTCCCCGTCCCGTTTCCTACGTGGTACCGCGCGATCACTGCAGGAACGGGCGGTGGCCGACAGGCCACGGGCATCGCCCGGCGCAGCGATCCGCCGGGGTGCTGCGACCAGGGTCTGATTGAATCGGAGGATGAGCACTCCAGAGCACATCCAGGACCTCGGCGCCTATGTGGCGGCGTCCCCGTCGAGCTTCCACGCCGTGGCAGAGGCCGGGCGACGGCTCGCCGCCGCAGGATTCCGCCGGCAGACGGAGCAGGACGCCTGGGAGGGCGGTGCAGGTCGCTTCTACGTCATCCGGGACGGCGCGCTGATCGCATGGTCCGTCCCCGACGACGCCGGCCCCACGACGCCGTTCTCCATCCTCGGCGCCCACACCGATTCGCCGTCGTTCAAACTCAAGCCGAAGCCCACCACGGGAAGACACGGTTGGCTGCAGGCCGGGGTCGAGGTCTACGGAGGCCCGCTGCTGAACTCGTGGCTCGACCGGGAACTCGCGCTCGCGGGCCGCCTGACGCTGCACGACGGCAGCGAGCACCTGGTGTCCACTGGGCCGTTGCTGCGGTTCCCGCAACTCGCGATCCATCTGGATCGAGCCGTCAATGACGGGCTGGCGCTCGACAAGCAGCGGCACATGAACCCCGTGTGGGGCCTCGGCGACCCGGCGGAGGCCGACCTCCTCGGACTGCTCGCCGCCCGGGCGGGCATCGATCCGCACGACATCGGCGGCTTTGACGTCGTCGTCGCCGACACCCAGGAACCGCGTGTCTTCGGCGCGCAGGGGGAATTCCTCGCGTCCGGACGACTCGACAACCTCTCGTCCGTGCATGCCGGGCTCACGGCGCTGATCGACGCTGCCGGTGGTCCTTCCGACGGGCCCATCGCGGTCCTGGCGGCCTTCGACCACGAGGAGGTGGGCAGCGGCTCCCGCTCGGGCGCCAGCGGTCCCTTCCTCGAGGACGTCCTCCTGCGCATCTCACTCGGACTCGGGGCCGGTACGGAGGAGCGCCTGCGTGCCCTCGCGTCGTCGTTCTGTGTGTCGGCGGACGCCGGCCATGCGGTCCACCCCAACTACGCGGAGCGGCACGATCCCGCGAACCTGCCCGTGCTCAACCGGGGACCACTGCTCAAGATCAACGCCAACCAGCGGTACACCACGGATGCACCGGGCGCCGCCTACTGGGCCGCACTGTGCCGGGCGAGCGGTGTGCCCTACCAGGAGTTCGTCTCCAACAACGTCATGCCGTGCGGCTCCACCATCGGTCCCCTCACAGCGACACGCCTCGGTATCCGCACGGTCGACGTCGGGACGCCACTGCTGTCCATGCACTCGGCGCGTGAACTGTGCGGCGTCGAGGATCCCGGTCACCTCGCGAAGGCCACCACGGCCTTCTTCCGCGGCGGCCTGTAGGGCTCGTGTTCGTCCGCGGAGGATCGTCCGGTAACATTGATACGTCCGTGCCACAGCCGGTCGGTGGTAAATACCGCTGACGGCGGCCGGATCAACGCTAAAGAACCTCCTGTTGCGGAAAGACCGCGACCGTTCAGCCCAGAGGAGGTGGGTTCACACATGCGTGCATATGAATTGATGGTAATCATCGACCCCGACGTCGAGGAACGCTCCATCGACCCAACACTCGAGAAGTTCCTGAATGTCGTCCGCAACGGCGGCGGCACCGTGGACAAGGTGGATATCTGGGGACGTCGGCGCCTTGCGTACGAGATCCAGAAGAAGACCGAGGGCATCTACGCCGTCGTCAACTTCACCGCGACCCCGGCCGTGGCTTCCGAGCTCGACCGCCAGCTGAGCCTCAACGAGACGATCATGCGCACCAAGATCATCCGCCCCGAGGAGCAGAAGGTTTCCGCCGAGTAGTCTCGGCAGATCCCTCATCCATCCATCCCGCTCCGGCGGGTAGGAACTCAAGGAGGCACCATGGCAGGCGAAACAGTCATCACGGTGATCGGCAACCTCACCAACGATCCCGAGCTCCGGTTCACGCCGTCGGGATCGGCGGTTGCCAACTTCACCATCGCGTCCACTCCTCGTACGTTCGATCGCCAGACCAATGACTGGAAGGACGGCGAAACGCTGTTCCTCCGAGCATCGGTATGGCGTGAAGCCGCGGAGAACGTCGCCGAGACCCTGACCAAGGGAACCCGCGTGGTTGCCCAGGGCCGACTTAAGTCACGTTCGTACGACACCAAAGAAGGCGAAAAGCGCACCGTCATGGAGCTCGAGGTGGACGAGATCGGTCCGTCCCTGCGCTATGCGTCCGCGAAGGTCACCCGTACCCAGCGCTCCGGCGGCGGGAACGGCGGCAACTCCGGTGGTAACTCCGGTGGCGGCTTCGGCGGTAACTCCGGCGGCTCGAACTCCGGTTCGGGCTGGGGTGGAGGCCAGCAGGCCCAACAGCCGGCGGAAGACCCCTGGGGTGCACCCTCGGGCGGGAATTCGCAGGGCTGGGGCAACGGCCCCGACTCCGAGCCTCCCTTCTAGGCAGCAGGGTCCCGTTCCCGGGACCCCTGCCGCAGTCACTCCTGTGACTGGCAGTTCCCATCCCGCAGAATCGTTCTGCGGGCTCCAACAGAAAAAGGAGCACCACGATGGCTAAGGCTGAACTCCGTAAGCCCAAACCAAAGTCCAACCCCTTGAAGGCCGCTGACGTCACCGTCATCGACTACAAGGACGTAGCCCTGCTGCGTAAGTTCATTTCCGATCGCGGAAAGATCCGTGCCCGTCGCGTCACCGGTGTGACCGTGCAGGAGCAGCGCAAGATCGCCCAGGCAATCAAGAACGCCCGCGAAGTCGCTCTCCTGCCGTACTCCGGCGCCGGCCGCGGCTAGGGAAAGGGACACACACTATGTCGAAGCTCATTCTGACCCAGGAAGTCACCGGTCTCGGTGCTGCAGGCGACGTCGTCGAGGTGAAGAACGGTTACGCACGTAACTACCTTCTGCCCCGCGGTTTCGCCCTGATGTGGAGCAAGGGTGGCGAGAAGCAGGTCGAGTCGATCAAGGCTGCCCGTTCCGCCCGCGAGCACGCATCGCTCGAGGACGCCCAGCGCCAGGCCGCCGCTCTGTCGGCCAAGCCCGTCACCCTGACCGTGAAGGCTGGTGGCTCCGGCCGCCTGTTCGGCACGATCAAGGCCGACGACGTCGCGAAGGCCGTCGAGGCCGCCGGTCTCGGCAAGATCGACAAGCGCAAGGTCGAACTCCCGGCTCACATCAAGTCGGTCGGTTCGTACCAGGCCAACGTCCGTCTGCACGAGGACGTGGCAGCTGTGATCGACCTGGACGTCGTCGCAAGCTAGCGCCAGCGAAACGGATCCATCAGGAAGCCCCCGCGGAAGCGGGGGCTTCCTGTCGTTGGAGGCAGTGGCGCCCTGCCCGAGCATCCCCGCGCCTGCCTCGCGAGTGCGACCGTCCCGGGCGCTCCGCGCCGTCCTCCGCAGCCCTGGAAGGACTGTCCGAGCACCTACGCAAGACATGGCGGCAGCGGCATGAAGGGCTCATGGACGGCGAGGCGGCTACTCCCCGGGGACCGGCAGCGGACTATTGGGTACGGCTACCGGCATGGACGCCCGGTCCGGCGCGCGCTGGTGCGGATTCCGGCCGACGCCTCCGTGACCGGCTGGGGATATGTCCCTTTGAGAGACATCCGGAAGTGCTTTCGGGCACCTTGTCAACAGCGACCCTGTGGACGGAGCACCTCCTGATATTCCCTCAGATCCACAGGCCGGGGATAACGTTTCCGCAGGTCAGAGGCCCTATTGCTGACGAGAATTATTGTTGTCCACAGGTTTCTCCCCATCCTGTGCACAAGATACGCCGCGTAATCCACAGCTTAAGTCCACTTACCCACAGCCCCTGTGGGGATAGCGCTTTGCTCCCTCCGCAGAGAGGGCTACCGTAGCGGGTGATTCCCAATAGTGAGGGTGACGGGTGATAGGCCTGACCTGTCAGACCCACCCCGGGCATCCGGTGACCGCTGCGGCGACCACCGCTTTGACAGCAGGAGAAAGGCCCTTCAGTGTCCCTGGCACATGCAGATACTTCATCGGACACTCGTACGCCGGACTTCTCGCGTACCCCTCCCCAGGATCTCGTCGCCGAGCAGTCCGTCCTGGGCGGGATGATGCTTTCCAAGGACGCCATCGCCGACTGCGTCGAGGTGCTCCGGGGGCTGGACTTCTACCGTCCCGCCCACGAGAGCATCTACGAGGCGATCATCGATCTCTACGGGCGCGGGGAGCCAGCGGACGCCGTGACGGTGTCCGACGAGCTCACGAAGCGCGGGGAGATCTCGCGCATCGGTGGCCCGGCCTATCTCCACACGCTGATCCAGTCCGTCCCGACGGCGGCCAATGCCGGGTTCTACGCGGAGATCGTCCGGGAGCGCGCCGTCCTGCGGCGTCTCGTCGATGCCGGCACGAAGATCGTCCAGCTCGGGTACTCCAACGACGGCGAGGTGGACGACCTCGTGAATGCCGCGCAGGCCGAGGTCTACGCGGTCGCCGAGCGGCGCACCGCGGAGGACTACGTCGCGCTGAAGGACATCATCGAGGGGACGGTGGACGAGATCGAGTCCGCGGGTCATCGCGGAGAGGGCATGACCGGCGTCCCCACCGGGTTCTACGAACTCGACGAGCTGACCCAGGGTCTCCATGGCGGTCAAATGATCGTCGTCGCCGCGCGCCCCGCCATGGGCAAGTCGACCTTCGCACTGGACTGGGCCCGCTCGGCCGCCATCAAGCACAACATGACCACGGTGTTCTTCTCGCTCGAGATGGGGCGCAACGAGATCGCGATGCGCCTCCTCTCCGCCGAGGCCACGATCGGGCTCCAGGACCTCCGCAAGGGAACGATCAAGGACGAGCAGTGGGGCAAGATCGCGACCACGATGGGCCGGATGAACGATGCACCGTTGTTCATCGACGACAGCCCGAACATGTCGCTGATGGAGATCCGTGCGAAATGCCGCCGCCTGAAGCAGCGGCACGATCTCAAGCTCGTGGTGCTGGACTACCTGCAGCTGATGTCGTCGGGCAAGCGTGTCGAGTCCCGTCAGCAGGAGGTGTCGGAATTCTCGCGTGCCCTCAAGCTGCTGGCCAAGGAGCTGAATGTTCCGGTGGTGGCACTGTCACAGCTGAACCGAGGCTCCGAGCAGCGCACGGACAAGCGTCCCCAGGTGTCCGACCTCCGCGAGTCCGGTTCGATCGAGCAGGATGCCGACATGGTGATCCTGCTGCACAGGGACGATGTGTACGACAAGGAGTCAGCGCGTGCCGGCGAGGCCGATGTCATCGTCGCCAAGCATCGTAATGGCCCCACCAAGACCCTTGTCGTCGGGTTCCAGGGCCACTACTCGCGCTTCAACAACATGGCGGCGGACGGCGGGGGCTACTAGTCCTTCTTGGGCCCGAGTTCGTTGATGACGGTCTTCAGGCGGTCGCGCAGGTCTTCCGACGCGAGTCCGTCCTCGGCCATCAGCTCGTGCTCGATGTTCTTGGCACGCTCGAGCGCCTTCATGCCTGCTGATGTGATGGTGATGCGCTGACTGCGGCGGTCAGCGGTGTTGCGGAGCCTCGTCACGAGGCCGCGCTTCTCCAGGCGGTCGAGGGTGCGCCCGACCGTCTGCGCCTGCACGTGGACGAGCTGGGCCAGACGCACGCCCGTGAGCGTGCCTTCCCGCTCGAGGACTCCGAGCGTGGTCAGCCCGGCGTGCGTGATGCCGATGCTCAGGAGCTTCTCGTTCCACGAGTGCTCGACGATGCGGGCCGCGGTCGTAAGCAGGCGGCTGGTCGACCAATCGTTCAACTCCGGCACGATTGCGTGTCCTTCCCCTCGGTTGTACGCGGTGGATGCGCTTGTTCCTACTACTTACTGTAGACAACTTCACCCCAAATAGACAGCAGGCTTATCATCGGGTGGTCCAGGGGATTCCCTTCGCTCCTGGTGGTTCGGGGCGAGGGGCGTGCCGGGGACGACGAAGGGCCCGGAGACACGCCCCGGGCCCTTCGTGGATCACGAGGCTCGCTTAGAGGTTGTCTCCCCGACGGGTGTCGCTTCGGCGCGTGTCGTCTGCGCCGTCGACCTCGATCTCTTCCTTGCGGACGTCACTGCTGACCGTCTCGTTGGTGGTGACGGTCTCCTTGTCGAGGCGGACGCGCTCCACGGGGACCGCTTCCTTCTCGACGACGGGGCGCTCGGCGTGGAGCGTCACTTCGTGCTCCTCCTCGCTGATCGCCGGGCCACTGTAGGCGTCGTCGCGATTGGCGTCCGTGATGGGCTCCCGCTCCAGGCGGACTTCTTCGTGGCTGACGGGAACGGTCTGGGTGACGTTCTCGGTGACCACGTACTTGCGCAGACGGGCGCGGCCGGCTTCGCGGGTCTCCGTGCCGACGTGCAGCTGCTCCTCGGAGAGGGTCATCGCGTCGTCCGTGGTGGGTCCGGAGGTGTCATGTCCCACGGTGTCCCGGCCGGTGCCGCGATCGGTGCCCGCGTAGGTGTCCGTGCCCGTATCGGTCACGCCGGAGTGGCGTCCGGACGTGGTGTCGATGTCGACATCGCGATCGCGCTGCCCGACACCGCTGGTGATGTCGGTGGTGTTCGTCGTATCGGTGTAGCCACCGGTGCCGCCGCCGATCTCGTAGTGGCGGTAGAGGCGGTCCTCTTCCTCGGGGCTCAGGTTGCCGTCGGACTCGATGCGCGGGGCATCCTTCACCTGGTGCTTGCTGTAGGGGACGCGCACGTCATGGCCTTCGACGTCGGCTCCCTGAAGGGGCACGAAGGACTCGGAGGTGCCGAACAGGCCCGTCTTCGCCGTGACCCAGCTGGGCTCTCCGGTCTGATCGTCGAGGTAGACCTGGCCGATCGAGCCGATCTTCTCTCCGTCCGAGCCGAGGACGTTGCCGCCGTTGCCGAGCAGGGTATCGATGTTTGACTGGGTGATCATTTCCTTCTCCTTCTGAGATATCTCACTGTGAGGGTATGGAACTATCGGCTGTAGGTTCCGCCGGGGCCGAAGCCCTCGGGAACCACCGGCCTCTAGAGTAAGCACACTTAGTACTTAATTGGAAGCATGCTTAGCGTCGGGATTCGGATGCCGACGCCGCGGCGGCCGTCGGCGGAGGGTACCGGGCCGGCCCGACGACGGCCCCCGGGCGGTTTTCCACCGGGCGCACCCTGTCCGTAGAATGGCCGGAAGGTCCAGCCACCGGCCGAACAACATCCGATACGATCCGATGCATGGCTTCCCATGCGGGGATCCCGCGTGTACCTGGACCGCGCCCGCCTGTCGGCGGTGCTGCGGGCCGGCTCTTCCTGGCGTGCACGGGATCCGGCACGGTGTGCAGCCGGTCGTTCGCCGAGCCCCCGGGAAGGGCGCCATGTCAGCTGTACGACCCCCTCACATCAACGACGTCCTGATCGCAGCCGCCGATCTGGAAGATGCAGAATTCGAGCGTGACCGGCTCGCCATGGCCTGCGGAGAAGCAATCCGACAGGCTCTCGCCGACGGATTCACCGCCGCGCAGATCGCGTACGCCGCCAACATGGCGGAAGTCGAGGTGCATCGCCTGGCGGAGGCGCCGTCCGCCGGTCCCGACGTCCTGACCGATGCCCTGGCGCTCCGCGGGATCGCCGGCCGACAGGAAGCAGGACTCGTCGTCCTGGAATCGCCGGCGGGGGACCCGCGGCCTCGCGAGGACCGGGTCCTCCGCCATCTCGGGGAAGCACTGCCGGAAGCGCACCGGGAACCCGATGCCGCCCACTGATCCCGCGGCCGGATCCGATGTGCCCGGGGCCGGAGATAGGACGCCCGGTGGTCGGGCCGCACTCCTCATCATCGACATGCAGAACGCCTTCTTCGAGGACGAGGTCCTCGCGAAGGCCCAGGGCCCACTCGTGGCCGCCTGCAACGGTCTGATCGACGCTGCGCAGCGGGGCGGGAGCCCAGTGCTCGTGGCGCGCACCGAGCACCTCGCGGATCGGTCCACGTGGACCACCTCGATGCTCGACGACGATCAGGGCTTCATCTTCCGGGGCACGCACCAGGCCGCCGTCGTCGACGGTCTGAGGGTCTCGGGCCTCGAGACCGTCACCAAGACCCGTGACAGTGCCTTCTTCGGCACGGACCTCGCGGCGCGCCTCCGTGGCCATGCGGTGGAGCGCCTCGTCCTCGCGGGGGTATCGACACACAACTGCGTGGCACACACGGGGGCCGATGCGTTCGCGCACGATTTCCGGGTCAGCTATGCACTCGACGCCATCGGCAGTACCAATGCCGACAATGCCGCAGCAATGCTCGAGATCCTCTCGGTGGAGTATCGGCAGCCCATCGTCGGCCTGGTGGAGGCGGGAGCGCTCCTCGGGTAGGTCCGCCGAGCACTGGGTGATCGGTAGCGCGGTGCGGACGGCCACCCGGACGCGGGGGAGTCCGCCACGAGGAAAGGCCACCGGACGGGATCCGGTGGCCTTTCCTCATCCTGCGTCGCGTATCAGCTCTGCTGGACGTTCGACTTCGCGTCCTGGGCGCTGCCCTTGACGTCGCTGGCGGCGTGCTGGCCTTCGTCCTTCACCGTCTGCACCGAATCGGCGGCCGAGTCCTTGACGGACTGCACGGCCTCCTGTGCGGGCTCCCGGACCTCCTCGACGACCTGCTTGGCCGCCTCGGTCACCTTCTCCTTGAGGGGAGCGGCCTGCTCCTTCAGCTGCGAGGCGGCCTCCTGCTCCTTCTCGCTGGACGGGATGAGCGATGCCACGAGGAGCCCGGCACCGAAGGCGATCAGGCCGGCTGCGAGGGGGTTCCCCGCGGCCTTGTCGGACAGCTGGCGAGGGGCGTCCTGCACGGCGTGTCCGGCGTGGAGGGCCTTGTCCTTCGCGGTCCCGGTGGCGGACTGGGCGGCACCCCGTCCACTGCCGGCGGTGTTCGCGAAACTGTCCTTGACGCCGGAGGCCTTGCCGGTGACGGAGTCCTTCACATCCCCGGCGGTGCCCATGACGGAATCCTTGACGTCTTCGGCCTTACCCATGACGGTCTCCTTCACGTTGCTGAAGCTGTTCTTGACCTTCTCGGTCTGCCGGTGCGCGATGTTCGCAGGGTTCACCTTGTCGGCCACCGCGTCGACGTCGGTGCCCAGTTCCTGGCGGGTGCGTTCGATATCTGCACGGATCTCATCTGGCGTCTGGCTCATCGGGTGTGCTCACCTGGTTTCAGTGTCGGAGGGATCTCTTTGACGGTCTCCGCTGTCTGAGGGAGACCCTTGATCTGCTTCATTTCCTTCTTGCCCTGCAGGGCGAGGACCGCTGCGATGATGCCCCAGATCACTGCGACGATGACGGCGGCCCAGCCGATCGGCATCAGCGCATCGAGTCCCCACATGAGTGCGAGGGAGAGGAACAGGAGGACGAAGTGGCCGCCGATGGCCGCACCGGCGAACATGCCGGCGCTCTTCCCGGCGTTCTTCGCCGATTCGGTCGCCTCGGCCTTCGCCAGGGCCACCTCCTGCCGCATGAGCTTGGAGAGGTCCTTCGTCACCTCCCCGAGCAGTTCGCCCACCGAGGCGTTGGCGGAGCGCTGCTCGGCCTCCGATGGTGGTGGAGCGGCGGCCTGGTGGGCGCCACCTGTGTATGCCTCACTCATCAGCGCAGGCTCCCGTCATTCGGCAGGGTGCCCACGGGAGGGGTGCCCGGGGGAATGGTGGGGTAGTCGTCCGTCGGGTCGACGAAGGCGGGGTTGGAGCCGGCGACGTGCTGGCCCCGCGTGGTCTCACCGAATCCACCGGTGGCGGGAGTTCCGCTGTACAGGTCGGAATCGACCTCGGTGTAGCCGGGGTAGGAGCCCGTGGTGGAGGTGCCGGTCGAGCTGGAGCTCCGGCCCGTGCCGGAGGTGCTGCCCGACTCGCGGTTGCCCGTGAGGCCCTTCGTGAGACGGCCCACGACCAGGCCGGATCCTGCCGCGATGGCGAGGAAGGTGCCCGGCTTGCGCCGTGCGAAGGCCTTGACGTCCTCGAGGATGTCGGAGGCGTCGCGACCCTCGAGCCAGCTCGCCGCCGAATCCGTGCGCTGCGATGCCTGCTGGACGATGTTGGCCACCATGTGGTTGTCCGACTTCTCAGCCATGGACTTCAGCTCGTCGGAGATGCCGCGGATGCCCTCGGTGATCTTCTGCTGCTGCGAACCGGCCTGGTTCTTCACCTCGGAGGTCACGGTTCCGAGCAGGTTCTTGGCCTGCGATCCGGCCTCGGCAGCAACGCTCTTCGCCTCGGAGGCTGCGGTGCCGGCTACGTTCTTGGCTGCTTCCTTGCCGTCCTGGCCCACCTGCTTGGCCTGGTCCTTGGCGACGGAACTCTTCGAATCACCGGATCCCGAGTTGCCACCGGTGAATTCCGTGGTGCCGAGCTCGGTGGTCTCCAGGTTCGAGGTGGACGACTCGTTGCCGGTCGTGGAGGGAACCAGGGGGTCCTGCGGCCAATTCTGCGTAGTCATGGTTCTTCCTAACGTTGATATTGCCGTTAAAGCGGACGTTCCATCGTGTTCTCGATGCGACGGTCCGGCATGTCGTGCTGGACTTATCACTGAAGCTAAGCATGCTTACATTCGACGGCGCAAGTCCTTTCTCCAGATCGCGCAACCTCTAAATAAGTACGCTTAGTATCTTCCGGAAATCCTAGGCGCACGGTTAGCGTCGGATCAAGAGGCCCTGCCTGCGGCCGCTTCCAGAAGGAGCGGACCCAACCCGGGCGGGGCCCGATGTGGGGAGGGTAAGCACCAGTGTTTTTCCACAAGCAAGAGCTCCAGTACAAGGCCAGCCCGGACAAGCCGGATGCCGTCTACGCGCGGAAGCTGCAGGAGGTCCTGGGCGGCCAGTACGGTGAGATCACCGTCGCCCTGCAGTACAGCTTCCAGGCATGGAACGCGCACATCCCCGGCAAGTACCGTGACCTGCTGTTCGGCATCGGCGCGGAGGAGATGGGACACGTGGAGATGCTCGCGACGATGATCGCGCAGCTCCTCGAGAAGGCCCCCCTCGGGATCACCGAGGACGCGGTCCAGTCCGATCCGGCCATCGCTGCCGTGCTCGGCGGGACGGACATGCAGCATGCGATCGTCGCCGGCGCCGGCGCCCGGCCGGTGGACAGCATGGGCAACCCCTGGCAGGGCAGCTATGTCACGGCCAGCGGCAATCTGCTGGCGGATTTCACGGCGAACGCGAACGCGGAGATGCAGGGCCGACTGCAGGTGGCCCGGCTGTACCACATGACGGACGACCACGGGATCCGGGACATGCTCTCCTTCCTCCTGGCCCGCGACACCATGCACCAGAACCAGTGGATCGCGGCAGCCCGCGAACTCCAGGAATCGAAGCTGGAGGAACTCCCGGTGCCGAGCAACTTCCCGCTCAAGAAGGAAGCCAGGGAGGTCTCCTACCAGTACCTCAACTTCTCGGACGGCAAGACCGCCTCCGAGGGCAGCTGGGCGGCCGGGCCGACGCCCGACGGCAAGGGGGAGTTCACCTACCACGAAGGCCCCACCACCCGTGCCCCCATGCCGCCCGCAACCCATCCGGACTCACGCTTCTACGGCACCACGGAGATCCCGAACACCGTCGAGAAGATGGCCGGCACCGTGCAGGACAAGCTCAACCGCGAGTAACGCATCGCAGCACCCGAAGGAAAGGAGATCGTCATGACGAATACGAACAACCGCACGGTGGAGAGCGGACGTACCACCCTGCAGCGCGCTGCCCAGGCCGTGGGCGTCGTCTTCCTGCTCGTCGGGATCCTGGGGTTCATCCCGGGGATCACCTCGAACTACAGCACGATGATGTTCGCCGGCCACCAGTCCGAGGCGATGCTGCTCGGCATCTTCCAGGTGTCGATCCTGCACAACATCGTCCACCTGCTCTTCGGCGTCGCCGGACTCGCCATGTCGAGGACGGTGTCGGGAGCACGCTCGTACCTCCTCGGCGGCGGGATCATCTACGCCATCCTGTGGATCTACGGACTCGTGATCGGTCAGGAGTCGGCCGCCAACTTCGTGCCGGTCAACACGGCGGACAACTGGCTGCACTTCCTGCTGGCGGTCGGGATGATCGGCCTCGCCCTCGCCCTGAACCGCGGGAACCGTACGACGCGACGCGCCTGAGGCCGCAGCTCCCGCGCCAGGGCGCCAGGGTCCCGGGAGCAGGGATCACGTCGGCCCGGCGGGCATCCGTGCCCGCCGGGCCGGCGTCGTCCGGTGCAGGGACCTCCGGCCTCTGCACCCCCACGCGGGCAGAAGCGAAGTACGCTTAGCATCACTGCTCCGGATGGACGGTGCAGGTACGACGAACAGAAGAGGTCCTCGATGCAGCAGCCCTCCCCGCGCGGAGAGATCAGTGCCCTCGTCCTGGCCATCATCGCCGGCACCGCCGCGTCCGGGCAGGACTCCCTGGAGCGGCTCGATGCGCTCGTCGGTGCAGCGGTCCACGAGACGGCCGACATCCTGTACGACGACGACCTCCAACTCGCCCTCTTCTGCATGTACGAGCTGCACTACAGCGGTATCGACGGCGCGGGGGACGACTGGGAGTGGAATCCGGACCTGCTGCGGGTACGGCACCGGATCGAGGCTGCCTTCGAGCGCAGGGTGCGCGACGAGGTCGTCCTGCCCGAGCTGCCCGCAGCGACCAGCGAAGCCGTCTGCGCGGAACTCTTCCGCATGACCGGGGAGGACTCCGGCCCCAGTATGTCCCGCTTCGTGGCCAGGTCCGCGACGAACGACCAGTTGCGGGAGTTCCTCGTGCACAAGTCCGTCTACCAGCTCAAGGAAGCCGACCCGCACACATTCGCGATCCCGCGGTTGGCCGGCCGGGCGAAAGCAGCCCTGGTGGAGATCCAGGCGGACGAGTACGGGAACGGTCTGCCGGCCCGCATGCACTCGGCACTGTTCGCCCGCACCATGCGCGAACTCGGGATGGATGACACCTACGGCGCCTACCTCGATGCGGCTCCGGCGATCACGCTGGCCACCAATAACCTGATGTCGCTCTTCGGCCTCAACCGTCGGCTCCGAGGAGCGATCGTCGGGCACCTCGCCGCCTACGAGATGACGTCGTCCCAGCCCAACCGCCTGTACTCGCGGGGCTTCAAGCGCCATGGCCACGGCGAGGACACCCTCGAATACTTCGACGAACACGTCGAGGCCGACGCCGTCCACGAGCAGATCGCCGGGAGGGACATGGCGGGCGGACTCGTGGAATCGGATCCGCGCCTGCTGCAGGACGTGCTGTTCGGTGCCGCAGCCGGGCTCGCGATCGACACCCTCATGACGGTCCACATCATGGCGGCGTGGGAAGCCGGCCGATCCTCGCTGCGCGCCTCGGAATCGATGGCGTCGTGAGCGCCGGCACCACTCCTGCAGCCTCCGGACCGCTGCCCGAGCGTGCGCTCGGCTCCGGCAAGGCGGCTCCGGTCTCCGTCGTCGCCTGCCCCAACGGCCCACTGCTCATCCGGGGGGATTTCGAACTGGTCGGCGCGGACGGCGACGCCCTGCCCCGCACCCGGCGTACGGTCGCGCTCTGCCGGTGCGGAGCGTCCGTGCTGAAGCCGTACTGCGACGGGTCGCACAAACTGACGGGTTTCCGTTCCGAGCCCTGAACCGCACCACGGGACAGGATCGTCGACCGCATGACCAGTCCGGCATGCCGGACTGGAACACGAGAGGTGGGGGCACATGATCGACCTGAACAGCGACGTCGGTGAATCCTTCGGCAACTGGACGTTCGGCGACGACGCACGCATCATCGAGTCGGTCTCGAGCGTGAACGTCGCCTGTGGATTCCATGCCGGTGATCCCACCGGTATCCGGACCACGTGTGCGGCGGCCGCCACCGCCGGCGCCACGGTCGGCGCGCACCCCGGCTACCGCGACCTGGCCGGCTTCGGGCGGAGGTTCATCGACGTCGACCCGGTAGAGCTGACCGACGACGTCGTGTACCAGATCGGTGCGCTCCAGGGCCTGGCCCGGGCGGCCGGTACCGCAGTGAGATACGTGAAGCCCCATGGCGCCCTGTACAACACCATCGCCGTGCACGAGCGACAGGCGCGGGCGGTGGTGCAGGCGGTGCGCGAGGTCGACGGGACGCTGCCGCTGCTGGTGCTGCCGAACACGGTCATCGAGGCGGAGGCGCGGGCGGCCGGACTCCGCACCGTCGTCGAAGCTTTCGCCGATCGTGCCTACACACCCGACGGCGCCCTCGTGTCGCGGCGCGAGCCCGGAGCCGTGCTCCACCACGAGTCCGACGTCGTCGAGCACGTCCTCCGCATGGCGTCCGACGGTGAAGTGGTGGCGGTCGACGGATCCCGCATCCGCATCGCCGCCGAGAGCATCTGCGTCCACGGTGACACCCCCGGTGCCGTCGCCATGGCCGCAGCGGTACGGCGGGCACTCACGTCCGCTGGGATCACCGTCGGTGCATTCGCCTGAGGTGGCCGGCCCGGGAGGGCCGGCCGGCATGACGCTCCGGCCCGTCGGCGACCACGGGCTGCTCATCGAACTGCCCGGCCTGCCGGAGGTGCTCAGTGTCCAGGCGCAGTTGCAGGCGGACCCGGTCGAGGGCCAGGTGGACGTGGTCGCCGCCGCCTGCACGGTCCTCGTCACGGTGCAGGAGGCACGGCAGGTGGCGGTGCTCGCAGCCCGGCTCCGCTCGGTCGACCCGTCGCTGCCCGTCGAGCGCGAGGACACGCTGGTCACCATCGGGGTGAGGTACGACGGCGCGGATCTCGCCGAGGTTGCCCGGCACACGGGACTCAGCGAGGAGGCCGTCGTCGCAGCGCACACGGGCACACCCTGGGTCGCGGCCTTCGGAGGTTTCGCACCGGGCTTCGCCTACCTCGCCGGCGGCGATCCACGGCTGGAGGTGCCGCGCCGGGTCTCGCCGCGCACCGCCGTCCCTGCCGGTTCGGTAGCACTGGCGGGGACGTTCTCAGCCGTCTACCCTCGCGAGTCACCCGGCGGCTGGCAGCTCGTCGGGCGGACCGATGCGGTCCTGTGGGACCCCACCCGTGCCGAGCCCGCGTTGATCCGGCCCGGCAACCGCGTGCGGTTCACGGCGGTCCGGGAGCTGGTCGAGCTCCCCGTCCGGACGGCCGGCACCCCGGTCGGTCCTTCCTCCGGGACACCCGACCGAGGCGAGGGGCTGTCCGTCGTCGCGCCCGGTCTCCAGAGCACGCTGCAGGACCTCGGCCGGCCCGGGCTCATGGCACTGGGCGTCGCTGGAGCAGGAGCGCTGGACCGTGCCGCGCTGCGGCAGGTGAACAGGCTGGTGGGCAATGCGAGCGGGTACGCCGCCATCGAGAGCCTCAACGGCGGGCTCGCACTCGAGGCCGCGGGGGACCAGGTGCTGGCCGTCAGCGGCGCGGACGTGGACCTCACCATCTCGATGCCCGACGGGCGGGAGCGTACGCCGTCGCTCGGCGCTCCTTTCCTCCTGCGGGACGGTGAGGTGCTGCGGCAGTCGGTGCCGGCGTCCGGATTGCGTACGTACACGGCCGTCCGCGGCGGGTTCGCCGCGGACGAGGTGCTGGGCAGCCGTTCCACGGACTCGATGTCCGGGCTGGGGCCGCCCGCCCTCGCGGCGGGCATGTCGCTCCCCGCAGGACCACCGGCACCCGGCTCGACGGTCGGCGACCCGGAGGTCCCGCGGGAATCCCGCTCGCCGGCCACCCTGCGCGTGATCCCCGGCCCCCGGGCCGACTGGTTCGACGACGACGGCGGCCTCGACCGTCTGTGCGGCACGGACTGGACGGTGACGTCGCAGTCCAACCGCATCGGCCTGCGGCTCGACGGTCCTGCGTTGCAGCGGACGCGGCAGGGGGAACTCCCGAGCGAAGGAACGGTGCCGGGTGCCCTGCAGGTGCCGCCGTCGGGCCTGCCGGTCCTGTTCCTCGCCGACCACCCGGTCACGGGAGGCTACCCGGTGATCGCCGTCGTGATCTCCGAAGACCTGGACCGCGCCGCGCAGCTGCCGCCGGGATCCGTGGTGCGCTTCCGGTTCCGAGGCCCGGATCCAGGTGCTGTCGGACCCGTCGGATCGTAGGCACATACCGGGCCTCGTAGGTCGCTTCCTCCACGAGAGCAGACGTGGCGCGCTCGTCGCCTCCGGGACGGTCCGGATCCTTCCCCGCACCGGCGGGTCGTCGCCACAGAGTGTTTCGCGGCCGGAAATACAGGCGAAACCGGAGGCCCATAGCGTTGGGAAGCACACCGAGTGCACAGGAGGCTGCCATGCAGACGCTGAGGGTTCGACAGGTTCCCTGGACCAACCCGGTAGCCATGGGGCTGCGGGAAGCGCTGCGAGCCGAGACGAACAGGGGCCACGCGCCGGGCACGCCCGAAGCGACCGACGACGACGGCGACCGGATCGCCGTCTTCCTCATCGCCTACGAGCTGGCCACCGGACAGCCGGTCGGCTGCGGCGGGCTGCGACTCCTGGATGCGCTGCGCGCAGATGTCGACTCCGTCTACGTGCTGCCCTACGCCCGCTGGTCGGGCGTCTCCCAGGCCATCATTCGGGAGCTGATCTCGTGGGCGCGCGTGCACGGCATCGCCGCCGTCGGACCGGACGCGTCCCTGGCGCAGCTGAACGCCCTGCAGCTCTGACCACGCTCAGGGTCGGCCTGGAACCGCCGCCGTGCGCGCGTGTCCCCGGCCGGCGGGTAAGGCCAACCCGCGGGGAAGGCGCACCCCGGATCCGAGGGGGTCGTCCCCATGGCGAAGCGCCAGTGGCAGGGTCCCGACGGATTGCCTGCCACTGGCGCGAACGGTGCGGTCACCGCCCGGGCGATGAGGACGCGGAGCGGTTACGTGCGCGGCGGTGCCCCGAGGTCCACGGGATCCTCGTCCGTCAGGTAGGCGAACTCGGAATGGGCTGAGATGTCGATGCCACGCAGCTCGTCCTCCTGCTCGATGCGGAGGCCCACCGTGCGCTGGATGACCTGGGCGATGACCCAGGTGACCACGAAGGAATAGACCAGGACAGCCACAGTGGCGAGCACCTGGATCCCCAGGAGGTCGAACCCGCCGCCGTAGAAGAGTCCGGAGACGCCGTTGGGGGCGTCCTCGGTGGCGAAGAACCCGATGAGCAGGGTGCCCAGGATGCCGCCGATCAGGTGAACGCCGACGACGTCGAGGGAGTCGTCGAAACCTAGCCGGAACTTCAGTTCGATCGCGAGGGAGCAGACGGCTCCGGCGATCGCACCGATGGCGAGGGCGCCCAGCGGGCTCACGGCACCGCAGGCCGGGGTGATCGCGACGAGCGCGGAGATCAGGCCGGACGCCGCACCCATGCTGGTGGCGGCGCCGTGCCTGAACCTCTCCACGAGCGCCCAGGCGAGCAGCCCGGCCGAGGCGGCGACGGCCGTGTTCAGGAAGACGACCGACGCGGACTGGCCCGCGGACAGCGCGGACCCTGCATTGAAGCCGAACCAACCGACCCACAGGAGCCCGGCTCCCACGAGGACGAGCGGCCGGCTGTGCGGCTTGGCATGGTCCACGGTGGGCCAGCCGTGGCTGCGGCCAAGGACGAGCGAGAGGGCAAGGGCTGCGATGCCCGCGTTCATGTGGACCGCCAGGCCGCCGGCGAAGTCGATCGCACCGAGGTTGTTGGCGATCCAGCCACCCACCACGGAACCGTCCTCGGAACTGAAGGCGAAGACCCAGTGGGCGATCGGGAAGTACACCAGGGTGGCCCAGACGCCGGCGAAGATCATCCACGCCCCGAACTTCATGCGGCCCGCAGCGGCACCGGCGACCAGCGCCGTGGTGACACAGGCGAAGAACAGCTGGAATGCGGCGAACAGGATGGGCGGTATCGAGGCGGTGGGATCATCGGCGAGCAGCTGGCCGAGGCCGGCGTACTCGGCGACATCGCCGATCAGTCCGAGGCCGCCCACCGAGTCGCCGAAGGCCATCGAGTAGCCGAAGAGCACCCACAGCACGGCGACGAGGCTCGCCCCGCCGAAGCACATCATCATCATGTTGAGGATGCGGCGTGAGCCGACCATTCCTCCGTAGAACAGGGCCAGGGCCGGGATCATCAGACAGACGAGCGCGGCGCTGGCAAGAATCCAAGCGACGTTTCCAGAATCCATGGGAGGTCCATTTCCGTGATGGCGCCTGCGCGTGCCCGAGGGACGGAGCCCGGGGTCGCATGAGGGGTGGGTGCGGAGCCGGGATGGCACGCGGCGCTCAGCCATGGTAGTCAGCGGCACGTTTCAGCATCCGGCGGGCACCGTTAACTCTGTGTTACGGCTCGCCCCGTCCCTAGCCGCCGGCGACCGACTGGATGATCAGGACCGTCGCGCCCGGGGGTACGGCGGTGCCGAGCCCGTCCAGGCGCCGTACGTCCTCGCCGTCGACGTAGATGTTCACGTAGCGCCGCAGCGCTCCGGTCTCCTCACGGATCCGCTGGTCGAGCAGCGGACGTCCGGCGCCCAGCCCGTCGAGCAGTGCCGCCACGTCTCCGGCGTCCGGCACGTCCAGCCGGACCTCGCTCCGCCCGTCGACATAGGGGCGGAGGAGCGTGGGGATGAGGACGGTCACGGCAGCCATGGTGGGTCCCTGTCAGGCGGGAACGACCGCTGCGCGGACGGAGAGCACATCCGGGAGGTGACTCACGACCTCGCGGAAGGTGCGGCCCTCGTCCGCGCTCGCGTAGACGGCTCCTCCGCGGGTCCCGAAGTAGACACCCGGGACATCCGCGGTGTCGACGCAGGCCGCGTCGCGGAGGACGGCGTTGAAGTCCGCCTCGGGCAGGCCGGCGGAGCTCGCCTCCCAGGTCGCACCGCCGTCGTCGGTCCTGTGCACCAGAAGACGCCCGTCCGGCGGGATGCGCTCGCCGTCGGCCTTGAGGGGGATGACCCAGGCCGTTCCGCTCCGGTGCGGGTGGGCGAGCATCACGAAGCCGAAATCCGCCGGCAGGCCCTCGGCGATCGACTGCCAGGAGTCCCCGCGATCAGTGCTCGTGTAGACGCCGTGGTGGTTCTGCGCGAACAGGCGGTCGGGATCGACGGCGTCGCGGGCCACCTTGTGCACGCACTGGCCGAACTCCGGGTTCGGGTCGGGCATGAAGTACGCGCTGATGCCGCTGTTGCGGGGCTGCCAGGAGATCCCGCCGTCGTCGGAGCGGTAGACGCCTCCGGTGCTCATGGCCACGTGCAGAGTGTCGTCGGCGGGACTCGGCAGGACGGTGTGGGCGGCCGCCCCGCCGAAGCCGGCACCCCATTCGGTGCGGTGCGGGTGGTCCCACAGGCCCCTGTTGAGCTCGAACGTCTCGCCGTGGTCGGTCGACTTCCAGACCGAGATGGGCTGACATCCGGCCCACACCACGCCCGGCCGGTTCTCCGCGTCGGCTTGGATCTGCCAGATCCGTTCGAGGGCTGCGCCGTCGTCCGCGCCGAAGCGGATACTGCCTTCCTTCGGCTCCGTCCAGGTCTCTCCGAGATCGTCCGAATGGGCGATGCAGGGGCCGAAGTGCCAGGACATCCGGCCGGCGAAGAGACGGGTCCGGCCGCCACGCGTATCGATCCCGACGCTCGGGATCTCCTCCATGAGGAACTTCGGCTCCGACAGCGTCCAGTTCTCCCGATCCGAGCTCCGCGCGAGCCACAGCCCCTTCTTGGTGCCGATGGCGAGGACGGTCGTCCCTGCTGCTGTCATGGCTGCCCCCGTTGGCATGGAACCGGTCGCGGACCGGAGATCGTGATGCGGATCACTTGGAAGGGTGCCATCCACCACTCGTTTTGTACAGGGCCGGCTACCCGCTTCTGTCCGCATGGGCAGCCGCCCGGCGAGACCGTGTCAGAGTGGGCATATTCGGTCACTGGGGGCGGAACACCCGTTCATCCTGGAGGAACCGTTGAGTCAGATCGTCCTTGCGAATGCCGCGCCGGCACGGCCGTGTCGCGGTACCGAGCATCCCCCGGACGGACGCCGCTGGTGCGTCGGCAAGTGCTGTATCGAAGCGCGTCCCGGGCTGCTCGTCCTGTGGTGGGCTCCCGGTTCCCTGCTCACACTCGCGGACATCCTCTCGTCCTACGACGGCATCCGTGAACTCTCGGACGGCTACCGCCTGCCCCTCGTGGTCCACGTGCAGGGCATGGTGGGGATGACCGCGGGCGCACGCGCCCTCCTGCTCGAAGGGGACCTCTCCTCCCGAGTCGGATTCGTCGGCACGGGGCCCGTGGACCAGGTCATCGTGGCCTTCCTCGAGCAGGCATTGTCCGAGACCTGCTACTTCCGCAGTCCGGCCAGGGCCGAGGCGTGGGCCCGCGGGGCGGGGAGCGACGATTGACGGGTACGCCATCGGATCGGTCGTCGCCGCGGAGCGGCGCGCCTCCGGTCGCCGGCGGGGAAGAGGGCATACGTGACACCGCACCCGCCGTCGACCGGCAGGAAATAGCTCCGCTGATTCCCGGGGGCTCTCCCTCGGGCTGGATCCGCGACTCCCTATTCCTCGCCGGCCGCTTCGTCCGGGTGCACACCGCGGCGGAGGACGGCCATTCTGTTCTCCGGTTATCGTGTCGTCACATGGACTTCCCGCCACCCGGATCGGGAAAGGACGCGTCAGCGACTTTCGTTATAGGCGTCGATGATCGATTGTGTGATGCGACCGCGGGAACTCGGGTTGAATCCGTTCTCCTGGGCCCACTGACGGATCTGCTGCGTGTCCTCGCGCTTGGATCGGGAGGAAGCCTTCGGGCTCCCGGCCGACTGCTTCCCCGAACCGGCTTTCCGGCCCTTGTCCACGTAGCCGGAGAGGGCGGAACGTAGCGCATTCGCGTTCTGCTCGGTGAGATCTATTTCATAATTCGTGCCGTCGAGGGCGAAGCGCACCGTTTCCTGCGCTTCTTCCCCACTGAGGTCGTCGACCAATTGGACCTGTACCCGCTGCGCCATCACATTCTCCTGTGTTGTCCGGATGAATTCGTCAGCCCCATATTCCCGACCCTATCCTGCAAACTCGCCGAGAGGAATGAATTGCACGGATGGTGGACGGCAGGTCCATTGTCGACGAGGACCCGACGGCAGGTGCGATCGGCGGGCTCTGCTATTCCCCGCGCCCGGGCGTCCCGCGCTCGTCGATCACCGGGGGCAACCCGAACGCCTCGAACATCTCGGGATACAGGAAATTGTGGTGGCCGACGATCAGTCCCCCATCGGTCTCGATGACCTGGATGGCCCAGGGCTTCCAGAGCCCGGGCTCCACGAGGTGGTAGTTGGCGAACCCGCCTGCGCCGTTGACGTCCAGCGGGAGGAGGCGCCCGCCCTCGCAGACGCTGCCCTCACCCACGAACCAGGCGCGGACATCCGCCGGGCCGGTGAGCCACAGATCGAAGGGCGGCATGGAGAGGACGACGTCGTCGCGCAGGAGCGAGACGAGCACCTCCATGTCGTAGGCCTCGAACGCCCGCAGATACCTGGCGAGCAGGTCCTTGTGCGCCGGATCCTCGAGGGGCATGGAGGTGGTCGGCTCGAAGCCCGCCATGGTCTTGCGGGCACGCTGAAGGGCGCTGTTGATCGAAGCGGTGGTCACCTCCAGCAGGGTGGCGACCTCGACGGCAGACCAGCGCAGGACCTCGCACAGGATCAGGGCGCTGCGCTGCAGTGGCGGCAGGTGCTGCAGCGCAGCCACGAAGGCCAACCGGATCGTGTCACGGGCCTCGGCGACGACGGCGGGATCACCCGAGGTGTCGATCACCCTCTCGTCCCGGATCGGCTGCACGAAGGCGCTCTCCGTGAGGGGTGCGCCGAGCACCGCGTCCGCGGTCCGCGTGGAGGGCCCGAGGTCCATGGGCCGGGCCCGGCGCTGGGGGCTCCGGAGCATGTCGACACAGACGTTGTGCGCGATCCGGAAGAGCCAGGTGCGCACGGCGGACCGCCCGGCGAAGGAGTCCCTGCTGGACCAGGCCTTGATCATGGTCTCCTGCACGGCGTCCTCGGCCTCCGACGCCGCCCCCAGCATCCGGTAGCAGTATCCGGTGAGGTCGCGCCGGGACGCTTCCAGGAGTTCCTCGAACGGCACCCCTTCCCGCTGCATTCCTGGCGTCGTCCCTCGGGCGGTGGCGGGTTGCATGCACTGAGCCTAGCGATGGCTGTCCCTGCGCGGGAGGAGGGCTGCGCAGAAAATTCGGCCGGTATCGATGATTCTCCGGCCTCCGTGGCGTCTACTGGGACACGTTGCCATCACCGACGAACGGAAGCACCTCATGCGCAGACTCACAGCAGGACTCTTCTCCTCCGTGGACGGAGTGGTCGAATCACCCCACCTGTGGCAGTTCGACAGCTTCGACGCGGAACTCGGCGCCGGCATGGGCGAGATGATCGCCAGGGTGGACACCGTGCTGCTCGGCCGCCACGGCTACGAGGAGTGGGCGCAGTACTGGCCCGCAGCGGAAGCCGCCGATCCCTTCGGTGGCTTCATCAACCCGGTCCGGAAGTTCGTCGCATCCCGGACCCTCAGAGGTGACCTGGGCTGGACCAACGCGTCCCTCATGGACGCACCCCTCGAGGAGTTCGTCCGCTCGCTCAAGCAGACGGACGGCGGGGACATCGCCGTGTGCGCCAGCATCTCCCTCGTCCGCCAGCTCCTGTTCGCCGGGTTGCTCGACTCGCTCATGCTCATGATCCATCCCGTGGTGGCGGGCACGGGCCGCCACCTCTTCGAAGCATCCGACCCGGTGACCCGCCTGGAACTGCAGGAGACGACCACCACCAGCAAAGGCAATGTCCTGGCCTCGTACGGGCTCCGCGGCGAATAGGAGGGAAAGACATGTCATTTCAGGCATACCTGGATGCGATCGAAGTGAAGACGGGGCTGACACCGCGCCAGCTGCTCGAGCGGGCGACCGCGCGCGGCCTCGCCACGCCGGGGACGAAGGCCGGGGAGATCGTCGCCTGGCTGAAGGAGGACTACGACCTCGGGCGGGGCCACGCCATGGCCCTGGTGCACGTCATCAGGAACGGCGCGACGATCAGTGGAAAGCATGTGGGCGCCGACGGTGCCCACCGGGACGAGTCGGCGGAGCTGTGGCTCGACGGCAGGGCGACCAGGCCGGCGGGTGAGGCGCCCTGACGCTGCGGCGATCCACCTAGACTTCTGGTCATGGCCGTCCTCATCGATCCGCCGTCCTGGCCCGCCCACGGGACCGTCTTCTCCCACCTGGTCTCGACGTCGTCGCTCGATGAACTGCATGCGTTCGCGGAGGCGGCGGGCATCCCGCGCCGGGCCTTCGACGAGGACCACTACGACGTTCCCGCGCGGCGCCATCGGGACCTCGTCCTCCGGGGAGCGCGGGAGGTCAGCGGGACGGAACTGGTGCGTGCGCTCATCGCGAGCGGGCTGCGGATCCCCGCCCGGCAACGGGCGCCCCGGCTCCGAGCCGCCCTGGCGTCCCGCTGGGAGTCGCTCCTGCCGGCGCAACCAGCCCTGGGTCGGGAACTGCTCGACCGATGGAGTGAGCCGCACCGGAAGTACCACACCCCCACCCATCTGATCGCCGTCCTCGAGGCGCTGGACGTCCTGATGGAACCGGCCGACGCGCTCCTGCGCCGGTCCGTGCTGCTCGCCGCCTGGTTCCACGACGCCGTGTACGAGGGATCGGCGGGGACGGACGAACAGGCGTCCGCACACCTCGCCGTCGAACGCCTCCGGGAACCGCTGGGCACGTCGGCGGCGCGGGAGGTCGGGCGCCTGGTCCTGGTCACCGTGGCACACGATCCGGCCCCCGACGACCGTTCCGGCCAGCTGCTCTGCGATGCGGACCTCTCGGTGCTCGCGAGCCCTCCCGAGGCCTACGCCCGCTACACCAACGCCGTCCGGCAGGAGTACGCGCATATTCCCGATGATGCATTCACAACGGGGAGGCGGGCCGTGCTGCTGCGGCTGCTGGCCCTCGACCCGCTGTACCGCACGGCTGCAGCGCAGGGCCACTGGGCGGAGCGCGCGCAGCGGAACCTGATGCAGGAACTCGAGTCCCTGGTGTAGCCACGGGATGCCTCCTCCGGAGCACGGGTCTAGGATCGCCGCATGGACCCGATCGGCGCGGCACTGGCAGAACTGCAGGAACCGGACCGGACCTGCCTGCAGCGCATCATCGACATCGCCCGGTCCGCCCGTCCCGAGGCCGAGGCGGGCCGGAGCTACGGCCTCCCGGCCCTCCTGCTCCAGGGGAAACCGCTGGTCGGCGTCGGCGCTGCCGCGAACCACCTCTCGCTCCATCCTTTCTCTCCCGCGGTGGTCGAGGCCGTAGCGCCGTCGCTCGGTGGGTTCTCACTGTCGAAGGGGACCATCCGGTTCTCCGCGGCGCGGCCGGTGCCCGACGATGTCGTGCGGGAGATCGTGCGCCTGCGGAGCATCGAGATCACAGGGCCGTAGGGCGGGGCGCAGGACCCGTAACCGGTCGGGCCGCAGCGGGGCGTCGAAGCCGTCGTGGCCTCGCGCTCCGGTCACGGTTCGGCGCGAATTCCGGCGGTTCCATGGCCTTCCGGAAGGCAGCGGCCGAAGATGAGGCATGACGTGGTCGACAAGGCTGGGCGTCGTGGCCCTCGCAGCGGTGTTCCTCTCGGCGTGTGCGACACCGGGTGCTCCGCCGGGGCAGCCATCGGCTGCCGATCCCGGCGCGACCGGACCAGCGGACGCACCGCTGACGGCTGCACCCGCCGCGCCCGGGGCGGTCATCGGCCAGGGCACGGTCCTCCAGGTCGCGGACGCACCACCGCAGTTCTGCCTCGGCGGCGTGATGGAGTCCTACCCGCCCCAGTGCAGCGGACCCCCGATCGAGAACTGGGACTGGTCCCTGGCGCCGCAGGCCGAGTCGGCGTCGGGCGTGACCTGGGGCGCGTATGCGGTGACGGGCACCTGGAACGGCGCGGTGTTCACGCGGACCGGAGAGCCGATCCCCCTGTCCCTCTACGACGCCCTGCCCGTCGAGGACCCGCGTCTCGCCGAGGGTCGGCAGGGCCCTGCGAGCCCGGACGAGCTCGAGCGGATCCAGCAGGAGATCCTCGGGACCGGTGGGTTGCCCGTACTGGGTGGTGACCTGCACGACGGTTACCTCACGGTGACGGTGGTGTACGACGACGGCTCCGTCCAGACGCGGATGGACGCCGAGTACGGGGCGGATGTCGTCGTCGTGCTGTCCGCACTGCGGCCGCCTGCGTGACCGGACCGCCCAGCATCGGGGCGCGGGGTCGTCCAGTGCAGAAAAAGTCCTGCACGAAGCGCCACCCGGGTGCCAGAATGGACGGAGCAAGGATGCCCGGCAGGCGCCGGAGCTTCCATGGGCGGTCAGGAAGCCGGCTGCCGGAGGAACCCTGCCGCGCTGCCCGTCGGGTGGTGGACACCGAGCGGCTTCCCGCCCCCGTCCGGGCCGCCCGAAGGAATCCCCCTATGCAAGGCTTGTGTACCGCCACCGCGATGAGGCACGCGGACCTGTCCCTGGCGATCGTCTGGGACCACTTCCTGAACATGGGAGGTTCGATCGGCCGGTTCGAGGTCGATGCCTACCTCCACGGTCTGATGGTCCTGCCGGCCGACGATCGCGACTGCGTCTCCCAGGCCGTCAACGAACTGATCGACGACCTGGCGATGTTCGGTTCCGACTCCTGCTGCCGCGCTCCCTACAGCGGCTCCGGCCCAGCGGGCGTCCACACCTTCCGGACCTGCTCGGCGACGGCACGCGGGCGGGCGGTCGCCGCCGTCGAGGGCACCAACCGGCCTACCGGTCCTGCAGGGCGTCGAGCGCAACAGCCATCGCCGCAGCAACCCGCCCGTCAAGCCGTGCGCCGGGAACGGTGACCAGGTACCTGTCGCGGAGGGACTGGCCGCGCTCCGAGCTCAGCAGGAGCGTGCCTGCCGGATCCAGGAAGTCGAAGTGGAACCTGAACGGTGACGGCAGGGAGTCGAGGACCGGCAGCATCTCCCAGAGCCGCCGGCCGAGGGCCACTCCGACGCTGCGCTCGCTGCCCGTCGCCTGGATGCCGGAGGCCTCGAGGTGCCAGGTGGAGCGCAGCAGGGATGCGCCGAAGTCCTTGCGGAAGCTGCCGATGGGCCGCCCGTCCGCGTCCAGGACGTCATAGGTCGCGCCGATGTCCAGCCGCTGCCGGGCCCGGAAGGAGAACAGGGGAAGCCGCCGCGACTCGTCCTGGTAGAAGGTGACCTGCTCCCTGAAGGCGGCGCGCTTCTGCTGGGCGAAGGCCAGCAGGTCGCCGGGACGGCCGTCCGCACCGGCCGTCCGTATCTCGTAGCGGTTCACCAGAAAGGTCACCTTCTGCGTGACCGTGAAGCGCTCCACGCCGTATGCCAGATCCATGCCGCCCTGTCCTCGTCGGTCCGGGTCCCGCACGGGTGGCGGGACGGGTCCTCCGAGACTAACCAGTGGTGCGCCGGTGCACGTCGTCCCCAGGGTGGACACGCCCGTCGGCGCCAGGGGTGTGCGGGTCCAGCGGCCGGCGTCCGACGACGACGGTGGCGCCGGTCTCCTCGAGGGTGCAGGGCCACGCCTGGTAACCCCCGTCCTCGAGCAGGCGCACGCAGTGCTGCTCCTGGTCCTCCCCGACCTCGAACAGCAGGTGCCCACCCGGTGTCAGCCACTGCCGGGCCTCCCGGACGACCCTCCGCTGGACCGCCATGCCGTCGCGTCCGCCGTCGAGGCTGGCCAGGGGTTCGTGCACCCTCGCCTCGGCCGGAAGGGTCTGCACCCGCGCGGACGGCACGTAGGGGGAATTGCAGAGCAGGGTGTCGACGGAGCCCTTCAGGGTCAGGGGAAGCGGATCGAACAGGTTGCCCACGTAGAGCTCCGCGTCCCAGCGGGCGAGATTGCGGCGAGCCAGGTCGACGGCGGCACACGAGATGTCGGCTGCGTGCAGGCGCACGTCCCCGACGGCGTCGGCGAGCGCGGCCCCGAGCGCCCCGCACCCGCAGCAGAGGTCGAGGACCGTAGCGCCGGCCGCCGTCAGCTCGACGGCGCACGCCACGAGGAACGCGGACCGCTGGCGCGGCACGAACACGCCCGGGCCCACCTCCAGCCTCAGCCCCCGGAAGTCCACCCAGCCCAGGATGTGCTCGAGCGGGAAGCCGGCCAGGCGCTTGTCCAGCATGGCTGCCAGGACCTCGTCCGTTGCACCGCTCCCGGCGAGCAGGCGGGCCTCGTCCTCCGCGAACACGCATCCTGCCGAGCGCAGCCGCACCGTCAGTTCCGCCTCGGTGGGGCGGGTTCCGACGCGGGTCGGGGCGGAGTGCTGCATGGAACGGCCCTTCGGCGGAGGCGGCCTGGCACCACGAGGATAACGGGGATCAGGTGTCGGTGTCGCTGTGTGCCATCGCCACGGGCTTGGACTCCACGCTGCCCCGCTCGCGCAGGTAGACCGAGGCGCCCACCATCACGGCGATGACCATGAATTCGCTCTGCCAGTTCTGGAACGACTCGAACCAGAACCTCGAGGTTGCCAGATAGCCGAGCACCGACACCCCGGGCTGCCCGTGGCTTGCCTGCTCGTCGTTGTACGCCTCGCTGCCGCCGACCGCGTGCAGGAGGAAGGATGCCGCGAAGAGTGCGAAGAACAGGATGGACAGCGAGTGTTCATAGAGCGTGAGGGCCAGTCCTCCGCGCCGGACGGGCCACGGGGCGTCCTTGTCGCCTGCCGCATCCTGCGGGTCGTCGTCCTGCGGTTCGTGCTTGTCCGGCAGCTTCGATTCCGAGGAACCCCGCTGGAAGAGGTAGGCCGTGAGCACCACGTACATGCCCATCTGGAGGAACTCCGACTCCCAGTTCTCGAAGGTGGCCTCGAGGAAATCACCCGTCGCGAGGAATCCGGCCGGTGTCACGGTCGGTTCGCCGTGCGTGAGTTGTTCCTCGTTGTAGTGGAGCACCCCACTGAGCACCATCCCGACGAACGAGAACAGGAACAGTGCGAGGTTCGCGAGCAGGAGCCCGTGATCCCTCATCCAATGCTTCATCGTGGCACCCGTCCTTCCGATCGATCCCGCGCAGTCCGCGTCACTTCAACGCTAGGAAAGGCGGCGACGGGGCGGCAAGCGGAACCCGGGCGGCATCCGCGGTTGCATCGGCGCCGTTCCCGTGGGCTCCGGCTGGTGTCTTCCCGGGGAGGGCGGCGCCAGGGATAGTCTGACGGCATGCAACGCGTCGCGGTGATCTCGGACCTGCACGGGAACGTCACCGCCTTCACGGCCGTCCTGGAGGACCTCCGGCGGCGCGGCATCACCACCGTCTACAACCTGGGTGATGTGGCAGGGAAGGGGCCGCGCGGTTCCGAGTGCGTGCGCCTGAGCCGGCTGCACTGCGCCGTGACGGTGCGTGGGAACTGGGACGACTTCCTGCCGAGCGGGACGCCCGAGTGGCGGGACGAGGCAGGGTGGTGGTGGCACCACGAGCTGACGGCGGAGGACCGCCGGTGGCTGCAGGCCCTTCCGCTCGTCCACGACATCACCTTGAGCGGCCGCCGCATCCGGATGTTCCACGCCTCTGCACGGAGCGTCTACCACCGGGTCCACGCAGGGCACAGCGACGAGGACTTCGAGGGCATGTTCGCGGCGACCGGACTGACCGGGAGTGGACCCCTGCCGGACGTGGTCTGCTACGGCGACATCCATGACGCGTTCGTGTCGACCAACCGGAGCCGCACGCTGGTGAACGTCGGCAGCGTGGGGAATCCACTCGACCAGCCGCAGGCGTCGTACGTGATCCTCGAGGGCGAGTCCGACGGCGGTCGCGACGATCCGTTCGGCATCCAGTTCGTGCGGGTCGCCTACGACGTCGAGGCGGAGATCGCCGTCGCCGCCGAGCTCGGGATGCCGGCCCTCCAGGCCTACGCCATCGAGCTGCGGACGGCCGTCTACCGGGGGCAGCACGCGCGGCTCGGGATGCTGGACGGGGGGCAAGCGTCCGGTCGGGGGCCGGCTGCTTGACCCCTGACCGACGCCCCATGTCCGTGCAAGCACATCGATGTATTCAACGTCAGTCCGCGGACACGTCCGGGCCATTTGCTGCGTATGTCCAGTGTGCGCCGTACTCCTCAAGGTGCGGGGTGAGCTCCCTCAAGATCGCCTCAGGTTGACAGTCGGGCCGGTGGCCGGAGGAGGGCCGTGCTCCAGCATCCCCGCCATTGGGTATGATTTCTCTGGCCGTTTAGCAGCAGGCGGCCCACCACCTTCCTCTTGCCCAGCATCGCGCGTCGACCGGGGCGGGGTTGATGCAAAGGTTTGCCGTTGGCCGATCACGAGAAAGAGAAGAGTCCTGTGTTCCCGGGCCTGCTGCAGGACATGGTCCTCGACAGCGACGACGTGGAGGAGTTCCTGACCAAGCTGGTCAAGGTCGCAGGCCACACGCTGTCCGCCGAGGACGACGAGGTCCTGTGCGGCGTGACCCTTCTCCGTGCCCGCACCAAGACGACGGTTGCGAGCAACAGTCCGGACGCGCAGAAGATGGACGAGGTCCAGTACGAGTACAACGACGGACCGTGCCTGCGGGCCGCCCGCCTCGGCGTCGTCCACTACGTCTCCGACTTCGACACCGAGGAGCGCTTCCCCGAGTACAGCCGGGCGATCAGCGACCACGGCATCAAGTCCGCCCTCGGGGTGCCCATCCGGCTGGAGGGTGATGCAACGGCCGCGCTCAATTTCTACTCGCCGCTCACCGACGCGTTCACGGAGAGGGCGATCGAGGCCGCCGAGAGGTTCGCCGCGGAGGTGTCCGCGTCCCTCAGGCTCGCGGTGCGTATAGCGAGCCTGACCGAGTCCAGCGCCGACATGCGAGCGGCCATGGAGAGCAGGACGACCATCGACCTCGCCGTCGGCGTCATCATGGGGCAGAACAGGTGCTCCCAGGATGCTGCCATGTCGATCCTCAAAGCGGCATCCAGTGCGAGGAACATCAAGCTGCGGGACGTGGCGGCCTCCGTCCTGCAGTCGCTCGGACAGGGGCCCGCCAGGACACACTTCGAGTAGGGCGCACTCCAAGGGGAACGGGGAGCAATGGACGAGCGGAACCGGCGCGGGCGGATCGCCGACGCGTTCCAGCGCGCAGGCATGTCGGTCGCCGAGGCGTGGATCCAGTACTTCGCGCTGGGTGGCTCCCTCTCGGAGCTGGAGATCGACGCCTATCTCCGCGGGTCGGCGGATCTCCCGCCCCTCGAGTCCGACCTCCTCGCCGAGGCTGCGCGGGAGGCGTCCGGGCAGGGCGCCGCACAGGAGATCGGGCCGTCCGCCGGGACGGAGCTGCCGGGTGGCCAGGAGCTGGAGCTCATCCGCCAGTTGGGAGCGGCAGGATCGGTCCTCCTCGACGCCGGGACGGCGGAGCGGGAGCGGCTCCGGTCCCTGGCCGGAGTTCACCTCCTCGACACCCCGCCCGAAGAGCGGTTCGACCGCATCACCCGTCGGGCCGCCGAGCGGTTCGGCTGCGAGGTGGCGACGCTGGCACTGATCGCGGACCACCGGCAGTTCATCAAGTCCGCGGTGGGCAAGGCGAATCAGGACCTCGAGCGGACACAGGCCTTCTGCGATGCCACGATCCGGTCCGCCGGGCCCCTCGTCCTGCCCGATACCGTGCAGGACGAGCGTTTCCGCTCGCACCCCTTCGTCGCCGGTGAACCGCACATCCGGTTCTACGCCGGGTATCCCCTCCGCGGCCCGGGAGGATGGCTGATCGGGACACTCTGCGTCATGTCCACCTCGCCACGCCTCTTCCCGGGACAGGACCTCGAGGACCTCGAGTCCCTCGCCCAGGAGATGCAGCACGAGGTGTATCCGGGCTGGAGGGCGTGGAGCCTCCTCTGAGGTGTCAGCCCTCCGCAGCGGGCCGATCCGTGAGCTGCACGTCAACGCTCCGCGTCTCCGAACCCCGCCGGGTCTCCACGGCTACCGTCTCCCCGGGATCCCGCCGGCGCAGCGCCGAGAGGAGATCCTCGGGCGCCGACAGCTCCTCGTCCCCGATCCGGGTGAGGATGTCACCCGGCCGGATGCCCGCGTCGTCGGCCGGTCCTCCCTCGGACACGGACAGGACCACCACCCCCGTGGTGTCCTGCAGGTCCAACTGCTCGGCGATCTGGGGCGTGATCGCGCCCGGCGCCAGGCCCATGAAGGCGTGTTCCGCCGTTCCGTCCTCCCGGAGCTCCTCGGCCACCTCCGTGGCGGTCGGGGCGGGGATCGCGAAGCCGAGGGCGACGGCGCCCTGTGCGGGCGGGATGTAGGCCTCGCTGATGCCGATGATCTCGCCGCGGCCGTTCACGACGGCGCCACCGGAGTTGCCCGGGCTGATGGCGGCGTCGGTCTGGATGAGGTCGACGAGCGACTGGCTGGTCGATGCGGACCCCGGGATCTCCCGGTGCAGGCCGGAGATGATGCCCGATGTCGCGGTGTTCTCGAACCCGAGGGGGGACCCGATGACGACGGCGAGTTCACCGATGCGCGGCAGCCCGGACTGGAAGGTCGCTGCCGGCAGATCCGCGCGGTCGGCCCGCACGAGTGCGAGGTCGGACACCGCGTCGGTCGCCTCCACGGTCCCCGACACCCGCTGTCCGTCGGCGAAGGCGACCTCGACGTCGTCGTTGCCGCGGACAACGTGTTCGTTGGTGAGGATCAGGCCGTCCTCGGTGTAGATCACGCCGCTGCCCAGGCCGCCCTCGGTGAAGATGGTGACCACCGACGGCTGTACCGCGTCGACGATGTCCGGGATGCTCAGGTCCTCCTGCTGCCCGCCCGAGTCCCCGGACGAGCTGTCCGACGAGCTGTCGGTCGCACCCCCGCCCTGCACCTGGGCGGGCGCGCTCGATGCGGGGTCGGGAGTGCCGGTATCGGTGCAGGCCGTCACGGCGAGCAGGAGGGCGAGGGTCAACGGGACCGCCGACGTGCGGATCCTGGTCTTCGGCATCATGGTGGCGTCCTCCTCGGATGGCCGGCTGTCCGGACAGCAGTGCGGCCGGGACGCGCGGTGTGCGCGTTCCGGGTGATTAGACCGTACGAAGGCCGGCCTGCGGCGGACAAGGAGGAAAAAAGGACCGCCGGGGCTGGACAGGGCGACCGGGGGAGCGTCCCGCGCAGCGGGCGGTCAGGACCGTCCTTCGTCGTCGCGGTCGTGCCGGCGCAGGGGATGGTCGCGCCATGCGTCCCGGTCCGATGGCTCCGGCCCGTAGCCGGGGCGCAGCAGCGGCTCGTCCGGGTCGTCCTCCGGATGGGACTTCCGTGGAGCTCCCCTGCGGTGCGTGAGCCAGTAGCCCCGGCCGATGCATGCGGCTGCGGCGAGGATGATGAGCAGGCCGATGGCCAGGAGCAGGGGAGCCTCGGCCGGCACCGGCGTGCCCGTCGACTCCGCCCGGGCGAAGTCCGAGACGGCCTGGGGCACGAAGAGGGTGCTGATGAACAGCAGGACCAGTCCTGCCAGGTACTGCCTGGTGCCGAGTTTCATGACTCCCCTGTGGCTGGGCGGTTCGGGCCGTTCCAGCTTAGGCCCTGCGGCCCCTCGGCCTACGCTGGGACGGTGCACGAGACCCTCCCCAGCAACCGTCAGCTCAGCCGCAGTATCCTGCGGCTCGCCGTGCCGGCGCTCGGTGCCCTCATCGCCGAGCCGCTCTTCCTGCTCGCCGACTCCGCGATCGTCGGGCATCTCGGCGTCGACGAGCTCGCCGGTGTGGGCCTCGCATCCACGGTGCTGCAGACCGCCGTCGGACTCATGGTCTTCCTCGCGTACTCGACCACTCCCGCCGTCGCCCGTCTCCTCGGTGCGGGCCGTCTGCCCGAGGCGCTCGCTGCAGGGCGCGACGGCGTGGGTCTCGCCGTCGCGCTCGGGGTCCTGCTCTCCGCCGCGGGCTGGGCCGCCGCCCCCGGGCTCGCCTCCCTGCTGGGTGCCGACGGCGCCGTCCACGTCTTCGCGGTCGACTACCTCCGCTGGTCGATGCCGGGGCTGACGGCCATGCTCGTGGTGCTCGCCGCCACCGGGGTGCTGCGCGGGCTGCAGGACACGCGCACGCCGCTGGTCGTCGCGGGCGCGGGCTTCGGGGTCAACATCGTCCTCAACTACCTGCTCGTGTACGGCGCGGGGATGTCGGTCGCCGGCTCCGCGCTGGGGACCAGCCTCGCCCAGTGGGGGATGGCGGCCGTGTACCTCGTGATGATCGTGCGTGCCTCCCGTCGGGAGCAGGTCTCCCTGAAGCCGTCCCTCCGCGGCATCCGCAGCACGGCGAGCGTCGGTTCGTGGCTCATGCTGCGTACGCTGTCCCTACGCGTGGCGATCCTCGCCACCGTCCTCGTCGCGACCGCGCAGGGTCCCCTCAGCCTCGCCTCGCACCAGCTCGTCATGACGGTCTTCACCTTCCTCGCCTTCGCGCTCGACGCCCTCGCCATCGCCGCGCAGGCACTGATCGGCAAGGAGCTGGGGTCGGGGAACCGGCCGCTGGCCCGTGCACTGACGCGGCGGATGATCACGTGGGGGGTGGGCTTCGGCGTTGTCACGGGAGGCCTGCTCGCGGCCGTGGCTCCCTTCGTCGGGTGGATCTTCACCACCGACCCGGCCGTCCAGTCCGCCTTCGCGGCGGGCTTGTGGGTGCTCGCCGCGTCCCAGCCGGTCTGCGGCTTCGTGTTCGTGCTCGACGGCGTCCTCATCGGCGCAGGCGACGCCCGGTACCTTGCCACGGCCGGCGTCGTGAACCTCGTCGCCTACCTGCCGCTGCTGGCTCTTGTCGGCAGGGCGGAGCTGTCGGGCGGCGAGGGGATCGTGTGGCTGTGGCTCGCCTTCGGCATCGGCTACATGCTCGCGCGCGCGGCGACGCTGGGCTGGCGCGTCCGGGACGACCGCTGGATGGTCACCGGGGCGACGCGCCGCGGGGCGGAACGGGCCGGGTAGACGCTACGGCCCGCCTCGGGCAGGACGGGACTCCCGGCTCAGAGGTCGCCCAGTTCGTGCCACACCTCCAGAACGACGGCCCGCGCGTACTCCTCCGCCAGGTCCTCGTTCCGGTCGGCGATGGCGCGGGCGACGCCTTCGTGGTTGTCGAACGAGACGGGCGCCGGATCGGCCGGCGAGAGGCCGAGGTCTGTGCGGCCAGCGAGCACCTCCGTCACGATCCCGTGCAGGGACGCCATCATGTCGTTGCCGCTCGCCGCCAGCAGCAGTGCATGGAAGGCGATGTCGGCGTCGAGGTAGGGCTGCTCGTGCCCCCGGCCCGCCTCGCCGAGCACCCGCAGGCGGGTGGCGAGCTCGATCAGTTCGGCGGCGGTCTCGGGCGTCGCCCTGCTCGCGGCCAGGCGGGCGGCTGTCGGTTCGAGGGCGAGCCGCATCTCCGTCAGTCGGTGCAACTGGGTGACGCGTTCCGGTCCCAGGAGCCGCCAGCGGATCAGCTGGGGGTCCAGGACGTTCCAGGCGGCGACCGGGAGGACGGTGACGCCGACCCGCCGACGGGATTCGACCATGCCCATCGACTCGAGGATCCGCACGACCTCGCGGATGACGGTCCTGGACACTCCGGCCTCGTCCTCCAGCCGTGCGAGCGTGATGACGCTCCCCGCCGGCCGGACGCCCTGGGCGATCTCGCTGCCCAGGCGCTCGAGGACGGCGTTGTGCAGCACGGGAGCAGGTGCGGGTGAGGGACTACTGCGCGTCAAAGATGTGATCTTTCTTGCTTCGAGCGTGATGTGCGTGCCAGACTACGGTTCCAAGCGCAAAGTCGCCCCGTCGTGGGCCGAACATCAATGGAGAGTTCTGTGGAAGATTGGACCCAAACGCTGGGCGCGGGACCCCTGCTGGGCATCGCGGCGGGCGCAGTCGCCCTGATCCTCATCCTGGTCATTCGATTCAAGGTACACGCGTTCCTGACGCTGGTCCTCGTGTCCCTCCTGACCGCCTTCGCCACGGGGATCCCCACGAGCGAGATCGTCACCACCCTGGTGACCAGCTTCGGTACCACCCTCGGTTCCGTCGCCCTGCTGATCGGCCTCGGCGCGATGCTCGGCAAGATGATCGAGCACAGCGGCGGCGCTCGGGTCCTCGCCGACAAGCTGGTCGACGTCTTCGGAGAACGGCGAGCACCGTTCGCCCTCGGCCTGGCCTCCCTGATCATGGGCTTCCCGATCTTCTTCGACGCGGGCCTGATCGTCATGCTGCCGATCATCTTCGCCGTCGCCCGACGCCTGGGCGGCACCAACGTGCTGCTGTACGGCATCCCGGCTGCCACCGCCTTCTCCGTGATGCACGTCTTCGTGCCACCGCACCCCGGCCCTGTCGCAGCGACCGAGCTCTACGGCTCGAACCTCGGCCTCGTGCTCCTCATCGGCCTGCTGATCGCCTTCCCGGTCTGGTACGTCACGGGCTACCTGTGGGGCAAGTTCGTGGCCACCAAGTACATCCTCCCGGTCCCGGCACTGTTCGGCACGCTCGACGCCGACCAGCCGACCAACCCGCCCAAGTTCTCCACCGTGGTCGCGATGCTGCTGCTGCCGCTGCTGCTCATCTTCATGAACACCGGCCTGGACTTCCTCGACGCCGCGGGCGTCGTCGACGCCGAGCAACAGACCTGGGTGCAGGTGCTGAGCGCCATCGGCTCGTCCCCGGTCGCGCTGCTCATCTCCGTCCTCGTGGCCACAGCGGTGCTCGGCCACCGGCGCGGCGAGAACGGCACCGCCCTGGAGAAGGTGCTCGACTCCGCGCTGGGCCCGGTCTGCTCGGTCATCCTCATCACCGGCGCCGGCGGCATGTTCGGCGGAGTGCTGCGTGCCTCCGGTATCGGTGACGCGCTCTCGGACTCCCTCGCCTCGATCGGGCTGCCGATCATCCTCGCCGCGTACATCATCGCCGTGATCCTCCGCGTGGCCCAGGGCTCCGCGACCGTGGCACTGGTCACCACTGCCGGGCTCATGGCCCCCGCGGTGCTGGCCGGCGGCTTCAGCCCCCTCGAGATCGCCGCCATCACCCTGGCCAGCGCCGCCGGATCCGTGTTCGCCAGCCACGTCAACGACTCCGGCTTCTGGCTCGTCGGCCGGCTCATGGGCATGGATGTGAAGACCACG
Organism: Arthrobacter sp. TmT3-37; assembly: GCF_054510835.1. Taxonomy (NCBI): domain Bacteria; kingdom Bacillati; phylum Actinomycetota; class Actinomycetes; order Micrococcales; family Micrococcaceae; genus Arthrobacter; species Arthrobacter sp. TmT3-37. The sequence goes on from NZ_JBTNDU010000016.1 coordinate 81,098, forward strand.
CTGAAGACCTGGACCGTCCAGCAGTCGCTCGAATCCGTGGCCGGATTCGGACTGACCCTCCTCGTCTTCTGGATCGGCTGATGACCCCGCAGGCGTTCGACATCACCGGTCGGCTCGCACTGGTCACCGGCTCCTCGAGGGGCCTGGGGTACGCCCTCGCGACCGGCCTCGCCCAGGCCGGCGCCCGTGTGATCGTGCACGGACGCGACGCAGGGGCCGTGGCGGATGCGGCGTCGAGCATCGGTGAGGCGACCGGGACGGTGCCCGCCACCACGACCTTCGACGTCACGGACGCGGACGGGGCGGCCCGGGGCATCGCGGCGCTCGTCGCCGAGCACGGGGTGCCGGACATCCTCGTCAACAACGCGGGCATCCAGCGGCGCGCGCCGTTCAACGACTTCGACCCGGCCGACTGGGACGACATCGTCACGACGAACCTGTCGAGCGTCTTCTACGTCTCCCGGCAGGTCACCCGCGGCATGGCGGAGCGGGGCTCGGGCAAGGTGATCAACATCGGTTCGGTCCAGTCCATGCTCGCCCGGCAGACCATCGCGCCGTACTCGGCCACCAAGGGCGGGGTGACCATGCTCACCAAGGGCATGGCTGCCGACCTGGCCCGGTTCAACATCCAGGTCAACGCCATCTCTCCCGGCTACTTCGCCACCGAGATGAACCGTGCGCTGGTCGAGGACGAGGCGTTCAACACCTGGGTGATCAACCGCACCCCCGCCCAGCGGTGGGGGAGGTTCGAGGAGCTCGTCGGGACGCTCGTCTACCTGGCCTCCGACGCATCGACCTTCGTGTCCGGTCAGAACATCTTCGTCGACGGCGGGATGACGTCCGTCGTCTGACAGCCTGCACGGCGGCTGCGGCCGTCCGGCGTCGAATCGAAAGGGAAGGCACCACATGAGAGCCCTCGTCATCAACGGCAAGCTCGACCTCGTCGAGGCCGAGCTGCCGACACCCGAGCCCGGTCCGGGCCAGGTCCGGCTCCGGATGGCCTTCGGAGGTGTCTGTGGATCCGACCTCCACTACTACAACGAAGGCGCCAACGGGGAGTACGTCGTGCGCGAACCGCTCGTCCCCGGTCATGAGGTGTCGGGCACCGTGGACTCCGACCCATCCGGTGAGCTTGCTCCCGGGACGCCGGTGACGGTCCATCCCGCGACGTTCGGGCGTCCGGAACACGGCATCGAGGACCGCAGGCACCTGTGGCCCGGGGGTGCCTACCTCGGCAGCGCCTCCACCTGGCCGCACACCCAGGGCGGGATGAGCGAGTTCCTGCTCGTCGACAAGCACATGGTGCGTCCGCTCCCGGCCGGGCTGCCGCTGCGTCGGGCCGCCCTCGCCGAGCCGCTCGCCGTCGCCCTCCACGGGATCACGGTCGCCGGAGGGGTTCGGGGCAAGCGGGTCCTCGTGTCCGGTTCCGGGCCCATCGGCCTCCTCGCCGTCGCTGCCTGCCTCGCCGAGGGCGCCGCCGAGGTCGTGGCCACCGATGTGCTCCCCGGCCCCCTGGAGCGCGCCCGACGCCTCGGGGCGCACGGCACCGTGCAGGTCGGCACCGAGGAGATCCCGGCCCTGGCATTCGACGTCGTGCTGGAGTGTTCCGGCGTTGCGGCCGCCGTCAGCACGGCCCTGCTGGCCGCCCGCCGGGCGGGCATCGTCGTCCAGGTCGGCATGGTGCCCAACGAACCCCGGGGCATCAATCTCGCCCCGCTGATCTCGAAGGAGCTCCAGCTCCGCGGGGCCTTCCGGTTCGACGACGAGATCGACCGGGCCATCGAACTGCTCGACGACACCCCGGGGATCGAGGACGTCATCACTCACGAGGTCCCGGCCGACCGCGCGCTCGAGGCCTTCGCCGTCGCCCGGGACTCCGAGACCTCCGGCAAGGTCGTCATCTCGCTGTGGCACGGCGAGCGATGACCCCGGGAGCAGCTCCGGCCGGGCCGGTCGTGATCGGCGTGGACCTCGGCACCACCAATACCAAGGCGGTCGCCTTCCGGACGGACGGCACGCTCGAGGCGTCCCATGCGGCGGGCTATCCGCTCGACGAGCCCCACCCGGGGCAGGCGGTCCAGGATCCGCAGCTCATCCTCGCCGCGGTGCTCGAGTCGGTGCGTGAGGTCGTGCGCCAGGTGGGCGCCCAGCGCGTCGCAGGGCTCTCGTTCAGTTCGGCGATGCACAGTCTCATCGGACTCTCCCCGACCGGGGAACCGCTCACCGAGGTCGTCACGTGGGCCGACACCCGGTCGCGTGTCCAGGCCGAACGGCTGCGGGCGTCGGTCGGCGGGCTCGCCCTGCACCGGCGCACGGGCACCCCGGTGCACCCGATGTCCCCGCTCCCGAAACTCGTCTGGTTCCGCGAGCAGGAGCCGAAGCTGTGCGAGAGCATCGGGTTCTGGGTCGGCATCAAGGAATTCGTGCTGCTGCGGATCTGCGGCGCGCTGGTGGTGGACCACTCGATCGCCTCCGCGACCGGCCTGATGAACATGAGCACCCTGGCGTGGGACGAGGAGGCGCTCGCGCTCGCAGGCATCCAGCCCGAGCAGCTGCCGGAGATCGTCCCCACCACGACCGTGCTGCCCGCCCTCACGGACGACGCCGCTGCCGCGATGGGTCTGCCCGGCACGACGCCCGTCGTGGTCGGCGCCGCGGACGGTCCCCTCGCCAACCTCGGCGTGGGCGCCGTGCGCCCCGGCGTGGCGGCCTGCTCGATCGGTACCAGCGGAGCGCTGCGCGTCGCGGTCGACCGGCCCGCGGTGGATCCGCTCGGCGGCGTGTTCTGCTATGCGCTGACGTCCACCCGGTGGGTGGTCGGCGGCGCGATCAACAACGGTGGGGTGGTGCTCGGGTGGGCCGGTGACGCGATCGCCCCCGACCTGGCCGAACCGCCCGAGGAGGAACTGCTGGCCCTGGCAGCGCGGGTGGCTCCCGGATCGGGCGGGCTGCTCATGCTCCCGTACCTGCTCAGCGAGCGGGCGCCCCACTGGAGTTCGCTGCCTCGCGGCGCCTACGTCGGTCTCACCAGGGCGCACCGCAGGGAGCACCTCGTGCGGGCGGCGCTCGAGGGCGTCTGCCTCCAGCTGGCGCTGGTGCTCCACTCGATGCGTTCCGCCGGGCTCGACGTCACCCACGTCCGCGCGACCGGGGGTGTCATGCGCAGCCCCCTCTGGCGCCAGCTCCTCGCCGACACGTTCGGGATGCCGATCGAATTCGCACACGGACAGGAGGGCTCGGGCTTCGGCGCGGCGCTGCTCGGGATGGAGGCTCTCGGCCTCATCGAGTCGATCGACGTCGTCGCCGACATGGTCGAGATCGAGGAGACGGTGCGCCCCCAGCCGGCCGCCGCCGCGGTCTACGCCTCCCTGCTGCCGGTCTTCGCCGAGCTGTACGACGCCCTCGTCCCGGCCTTCACGTCCCTGCGCCGGCTCGCCCCGTCCCTGCCGATCGAACTCGACCCCGGCGCTCCTCCCGGCCCCGCCCCGTCCGCTCCGCCGCTGTGAGACCGCGACCCCGGGCTCTGGCGCGTCCGCCACGGGAGCGGGAGGATGGAACGACGACGAACGAGTGCAGGGGAGGCCGGAGTGCCGGAGGTGACGGTGGGAGTGCCCACGGTGGCAGACGTGCTGGCGGAGCTGGCGGAGCTCGAGGACCCGCGGATCCGCGCGGTGAACGAGAAGCACGGTGACGACCACGGGGTGAACCTCACCTCGCTGCGCGCGCTCGCAAAGCGGCTGAGGGCGCACCACGATCTCGCCCGGGCGCTCTGGGCCACGTCGGACACCGCAGCGCAACTCGTGGCGCTGCTGATCTGCCGGCCGAAGTCCTTCGGGCACGACGAACTCGACGCCATGCTGCGCCAGGCACGCTCGCCGAAGGTGCACGACTGGTTCGTGAACTACGTGGTGAAGAAGAACCCGCACGCCGAACGGCTCCGCCTCGAGTGGATGGCCGATCCGGATCCCGTCGTGGCCAGTGCGGGCTGGGCTCTCACCAGCGAGCGCGTGGTCAGGAAGCCCGAGGGCCTCGACCTGCCCGGGCTGCTGGACACCATCGAGGCCGGCATGAAGGAAGCGCCGGACCGCCTGCAGTGGGCCATGAACCACACGCTCGCGCAGATCGGGATCGAACACGAGGCGCAGCGGGCCAGAGCCCTCGACATCGGGGAACGGCTCGAGGTCCTGAAGGACTACCCGACGCCGCCCAACTGCACCTCGCCCTTCGCGCCGAGCTGGATCACCGAGATGGTGAGCCGGCAGGAACGGGCCTGACCCGGCCGGTCCCCGCCTCGACGTCCTGCGGCAGACTGGTGGGAGCAACAATGGCCGAGCGAGAGGAGCGCCTTCCCGTGACCGTATTCCATCCGGACCTCGCCGTCGGACGGTGGATCCCCCCACTGTCCTTCGGACCGCGCCTGGCGCGTCTCGCCAACGTGCCGCGCAGGAGTGCCACCGACATCCCCGAGGACCTCCTGGTCGACGACATCGCCGTGCCCGGTGCCGATGGCGCGCCCGACGTGGGCGTGCGCCTGATCCGTCCGAGGACTCTGGTGGGAAGGGCACCCGCTCTGCTGTGGCTGCACGGCGGAGGCATGATCCTCGGGAGCAGTTCCCAGGACGATGCGACCAACTTCGCCTTCGCACGCACCCTCGGGATCACCGTCGCGTCCGTCGACTACCGGCTGTCGCCGCAGCACACCGCGCCGGCCGCCCTCGAGGACGCGTACGCGGCCCTGACCTGGCTCGCGGCCCACGCGGAGGAGCGGGGTATCGATGCCGATCGGATCGCGATCGGAGGACAGAGTGCCGGTGGAGGACTCGCAGCAGGTCTCGCGCTCCTCACCCATGACCGAGGCGGGGTGCGGCCCGCCTTCCAGTTGCTGGTGTACCCGATGATCGATGACCGGACCGTGGTGCGCACCGACGCGGATACCCGCCACGTGCGGGTATGGACCCCGGGGAGCAACCGCTTCGGCTGGACGTCGTACCTCGGCCGAGCCCCGGGCGGCCCCGGCGTGTCACCCTATGCGGCACCGGCCCGCCGGGAGGACCTCACCGGGCTGCCGCCGGCGTGGATCGGCGTGGGGTCACTCGACCTCTTCTTCGACGAGGACACGACGTACGCGGCGAGGTTGGAGGAGGCTGGCGTGCCCTGCGAACTGGTCGTCGTGGACGGCGCGTTCCATGGTTTCGACACGCTGTTCGCGCGGAAGGGAGTCTCCCGGAGCTTCTGGCGGGCCCAGGCCGATGCCCTGCGGAACGCGCTGTTCACCGGGTAGGGACGGGGCGGCGGGTGCGTTCCGAGGACTAAACTGGACTCGCCGGAGATCGCCGGTCCCGCACCCCGTCCAGAGAGGTCTTCGATGGCTGCTGCACCGCCCGACCCCGGCGCCGGGTCCGACGCGTCCGAACTGTCGGTCTGGAAGCCGTTCCTGGCCCGTGCCGGGGTGGGCGCCGTCTTCGGTCTCGTGACCGTCTTCTGGCGCGAACCCTCCACCCTGGTGATGTCCGTCGCCGGCGGGCTCTACCTCCTGCTCACGGGCGCGGCCTACCTCTGGACGCACCGCCTGCCATACAGGGCTTCCCGCACGCGGCTGCTGCCCGACATCGGTGGCGGACTGCTCCTCGGTGCGGGTGTAGCGAGCCTCGTGTTCCTCGATGACCGCAGCTTCGCCTTCGCCGGCGCGGTCGCCCTCGTCGTCGCCGGCGGGGTCGAAGTGCTGCGCGGACTCACGGCCCGCGGTTCCGTGATGGCACGGGACCTCGTGATCGTCGGGACGGTGGCGGTCGTCACGGGCGCCCTGCTCCCGCTCGTCGAGCACCTCGGAGCCCATGCACTGCTCGGTGTGGCCGGTGGCGGGGCGCTGCTCACCGCCGTCGTGCTCGGGATCGCCGCCCTGAGCTACCGGCACGATTCAGCGCTGAGCGCACCGGCCACTTCCGGCGCCCGGGGCGAGCCGGACCCCGTAAACTAGAGTCTCTACAGCTCGTAGAAATATTGCATCACCGGAAGGAGTGCCCGTGGCCAAGCGCCAGCCTGGGAAGCCCTCGCAGGGTCGATTCCGCCACGGCATCAAGGCACCGCTCGTGTTCTCGGCCGTCCTGGCCCTCGTGGCCGGGGTGGCGACGTCGATCTTCGCCACGGGAGGCGGCAGCAACGTGCTGCGCGTCGACCTCGGCCTCACGGCGGCAGGGATCGCGTTCATCGTCTCCCTCGTCATCTGCGCCATGCTCATGATGGCGGAGACCCCGAACTCCGAACACCTCAGCAAGGGCTCCGGTGTCAACCGCTCGTCGGCAAAGCCGGACCGGAAGGCGGCGCCCGCCCCGCCCGCCGCGGATCCCGGGCCCGACGACGAACCCCGCTACGGCCAGCGCCTGCCACGGCAGGACACCTGACCGACCAGCCTCCGTCGGGTCCCCGCCCGGATGCCGGCCGGCCGCCTCCCGCTGGGGCGGGCCTGCCGGGGTTCCCACCCCGCACCAATCAGTACATGAGGTTATGTACTATTGGCGGATGGCTACGCTCACCCATCACTCGGTGCTCGCCAGGTTCGGCTACGCCCTCTCGGATCCGGTCCGCGCCCGCGTCCTGCTGGCCCTCCGGGATGCCCCGTCCTATCCGGGTGACCTGGCCGAGCTGGCGGGCGTGAGCAAGCAGCGGTTGTCGAATCACCTGACGTGCCTGCGCGGATGCGGGCTGGTCGTCGCCGTCCCCGAGGGGCGGCGGGTCCGGTACGAGCTGGCGGACCGGAGACTGGGGGACGCACTGACCGCCCTTCTGAGCGTCGTCGCGGTCAGCAATTCTGCGTGCTGCTGCACCGCTGACGAGAATCACGTCGACGGAAGGGCCTGCTGCTGATGAGCACTCACACGTCGATCGGGTCGGGCCGATCACTGCTACCTGCGCCGACCGCGGAGCGTCGCGTGATCCTGTCCCGGCGCATCCGCCTCTTCGTCGCCGCGACGATCACCTACAACGTCTTCGAAGCGGTCATCGCGATCAGCGCCGGTACGATCGCGTCGTCGAGCGCCCTGATCGGCTTCGGGCTGGACTCGATCGTCGAGGTCCTCTCCGCGGCCGCGGTGGCCTGGCAGTTCGCGGGCCGCGACCCGGAGGCCCGCGAGAAGACCGCGCTGCGCCTGATCGCGTTCTCCTTCTTCGGCCTCGCCGCGTTCGTCAGCTTCGACGCCGTCCGCAGTCTGCTCGGCGGGGCTGCGGCAGATCACTCCCTCGTCGGGATCGTCCTCGCTGCAGCCAGTCTCGCCGTGATGCCGTTCCTGTCGTGGGCCCAGCGCCGCGCCGGACGCGAACTGGGCTCCCGCTCGGCCGTCGCGGACTCCAGGCAGACCCTGCTCTGCACCTACCTGTCCGGTGTCCTGCTGGTCGGGCTGCTCCTCAACAGCACCCTCGGCTGGTCCTGGGCCGACCCGGTCGCCGCCCTGGTCATCGCCGCCGTCGCCGTCAAGGAGGGCCGCGAAGCCTGGAAGGGCGATTCCTGCTGCGCCCTGAGCCTCGGAAACCTCGGAGACGGCGGGAGCGTTGATACCGGGAGGGACACCTCCGACAACGGCCAGGACGCCTGCTGCCCGCACGAGTAGGGAGACGAGCAGGCCCTCAATCCGCCGGTCCCGGCATCGTGTCGGGACCGGGCACGAGAACGCATCCAGCCGACGAGGAGACACCACCGTGCCGACCCCCTTCCCCAGGACGAAGCCCCGGACGACGACGGGCCTGAGCCTGCAGGACCGCATCACGATCGGGCTCATCGCCGCGGCCGCGGCGGCCGCTGTCGAAGCCGCGGCGCAGCAGGGCAGGTTCAGGGACAGGCACGCGCGCCTGGGTGAGACGCAGGCGCAGTGGGGCCACGCCGATAAGGATCGGTCGCCGGTCTTCCGCGGCTACGCCGAGGAGTTCGGTCTCGACCTGGCCGCCTCCGACGCCGCCGTCGAGGGTCCCGCGACGATGGAGCGCATCCAGAAGGACAAGGCCGACGGCATGGCGCCCGACGTCCAGGGAACCCCGGCGTTCTTCCTCGACGGCGAGAAGATCCAGCCCTCGAGCGAGGAGGAGTTCCGCCGGCTCATCGAGACCGCCATCAGCCAGGAGGGGCCGTCAGCGCAATGAACAACCTCTCCCGCGAGCGGTCCCCGAGCACGGCGGCGGGAGCCGATACCGACACGCCACCCTTCGCCTGCCCCCGAGCCTTCGGCCTGCTCCTCCTGGCCACCGGCATCACCGGCTGGATCGCGGCCGCCATCCTGATCCTCGAGAAGCTTCAGCTCCTGCAGGACCCGGACCACGTCACGAGCTGCGACATCAATCCCTGGGTGTCCTGCGGACAGGTCATGGAGACCTGGCAGTCGGAGCTCTTCGGCTTCCCCAACCCCTTCATCGGTCTCGTGGGTTTCACCGTCATCATCACCACCGGCATGGGCCTGCTGGCCGGTGCCCGGTTCGATCGCTGGTACTGGGTGGGCGTGCAGGCAGGCGTCACGCTCGGTGTGGTGTTCGCGGCCTGGCTGTGGAGCCAGGCCCTGTTCGAGATCTACGTCCTCTGCCTCTACTGCATGATCGTCTGGGCGGCGATGATTCCCCTGTTCATCCTCACCACCGTCCGGAACATGGTTCACGGCGTCATCCCCGCACCCGTCGCCGTCACCCGATGGCTGGCGGCATGGGTGGGTCCCGTCATCGCCGTCACCTACATCGCCGTCGCGGCCTCCGTGTTCTTCCGCTTCCTCTACGTCTTCATCTGAACCGCCCCCGCAGGCGGACGGCGGGGAGGGTGCGCTCGGTAGGGCGGCCCGGTCAGGGCCCTGTGGACCCGTCCCGCCGGTGCGTGGAGTGATGGCGGACGGGTGGCGGCCCCGAAGGATCCGCCACCCGTCCACGAGTACGCTGCATCAGCGGCCGGTGCGACGCTTGCTGTAGACGTCGAAGGCGACGGCGAGCAGGAGGACGAGTCCCTTGATGACCTGCTGCCAGGCCGCGTCGACGGAGAGGATGGACAGCCCCTGGTTCAGGACGCCCATGACCAGGCCGCCGATCACCGCGCCCACCACGGTCCCGACGCCGCCCTGCACAGCCGCACCGCCGATGAAGACGGCGGCGATGGCGTCCAGTTCGAAACTGCCTCCCGCCGATGCCACGGCGCTGCCGGCACGCGCGGTGCTGACGACGCCGGCGAGGCCTGCCAGGAAGCCCATGTTCACGAAGATGAAGAAGTTGACCCACTTCGTCTTCACACCGGACATCATGGCCGCGTAGAGATTCCCGCCCATTGCATAGACGTGCCGGCCGAACACGGTCCGTGAGAGCAGGAACGAGTACAGCAGGACGAGGGTCGCGAGGATGATCAGGATGATCGGTGTACCGCGGTTGTACGCGAGCAGGTAGCACAGGTACATGATGGCGACGACGGCGATGGCGATCTTCAGGACGAAGGACAGGGTGCGCTCGCGGGGGAGGTTGAGGCGCCGGAGGTCGGCGCGCCCCTTGAGCTGCTGCGCCACGAGGGCCAGGGAGGCCAGCGCGCCGATGCCGAGCGTGATCAGGTCCGGTGTGCCGGTGGCAGGGAGCGTGCCCGAGCCGATCGAGTTGAAGGCCCGCGGCAACCCGCTGATCGTTCCGCCGGTCAGCAGCACGAGGGCCACGCCGCGGAAGACCAGCATGCCCGCGAGGGTCACGATGAAGGCCGGTATGCCCACGAAGGCGACCCAGAAGCCCTGCCAGGCCCCGATCAGGGCGCCCACGAGGAGCGACAGCGCGACGGCGGCACCCCACGGGAGTCCCCAGCTGTTCATGGAGAGCGCAGCCACGGCGCCGACCGTCGCGACGATCGAGCCGACGGACAGGTCGATGTGCCCCGCGATGATGACGATCACCATCCCGATCGCGAGGATGAGCACGTAGGCGTTCTGCTGGATCAGGTTGCTCACGTTGCCCGGGTACAGGAGGCGCCCGCCGGTGAGGACCTGGAACAGCAGGATGATGACGGCGAGGGCGGCGAGGATGCCGTACTGCCGCATGTCGACCCGGCGTCGCCTCTTCTTGGCGGGATCGGGGCGAGGCGGGACGGGAGCCGTGGCCTGCTCGGGCGTGGTGGTGGTCATGAGGCCTGTGCTCCTTGGTTCCTGGCGGCGGTCATGTGGCGCATGAGTTCCTCCTGGCTGGCGTGGGCGCGATCCAGCTCGCCGGTGAGCTTGCCTTCCGCGATGGTGTAGATGCGGTCCGAGAGCCCGATCAGCTCGGGCAGCTCGCTGGAGATGACGATCACCGCTTTGCCCTGGGCCGCCATCTCGTTGATGATCCCGTAGATCTCGTACTTGGCGCCCACGTCGATGCCCCGCGTCGGTTCATCGAGGATCAGCACGTCGGGGCCCGAGTAGATCCACTTGCTGAGGACCACTTTCTGCTGGTTCCCGCCCGAGAGGTTACCGACCACCGAGGTGACGCTCGGCGTCTTGATGTTCATCTGCCGGCGGTACTCGTCGGCGACGGCGTACTCCCGGTGGCGGTCGATGATCCCCAGCCGGGCGAGCTTCCCGAGGGCCGCTGCCGAGACGTTGACGGTGATGCTGCCGATCAGGTTCAGGCCGTAGCGCTTGCGGTCCTCGGTGACGTACGCGATCCCGTTGCGGATCGCCTCCCCGACGGTCCGCGTCTGGATCTCCACGCCGTCCTTGTAGACGCGGCCGGAGATGCCGGTTCCGTAGGAGCGACCGAAGATGCTCATGGCCAGTTCCGTGCGGCCCGCCCCCATGAGTCCGGCGAATCCGACGATCTCGCCGGCACGCACGGAGAAGGACGCCCTGTCCACCACGGTCCGCTCCACATCGATGGGGTGGTGGACGGTCCAGTCCTCCACCCGGAACTTCTCCTCCCCGATGGAGGGCTCGCGCGGGGGGAACTGGTGGTCCAGCGGGCGCCCGACCATGGCTCGGATGATGCGGGTCTCGATGTCGTCGCTGTCCGTGACGGCGAAGGATTCGATGGTCTGCCCGTCGCGGATGACCGTGACGGTGTCGGCGATCGCGCGGATCTCCTTGAGCTTGTGGGAGATGATGATCGACGTGATGCCCTGCGTCCGCAGCTGCTCGATCAGGCTCAGCAGATGGGCCGAGTCGTCGTCGTTGAGGGCGGCCGTGGGCTCGTCGAGGATGAGGATCTTCACCTCTTTCGACAGGGCCTTGGCGATCTCGACGAGCTGCTGCTTGCCCACCCCCAGTTCGAGGACCTTGGTGGCGGGGTTCTCCTGCAGGCCCACCCGGGCGAGGAGTTCCGTGGCCTGCAGGTTCGTCCTGTTCCAGTCGATCACCCCGCCCCGCTGCACCTCGTTGCCCAGGAAGATGTTCTCGGCGATGGACAGGTACGGACTGAGGGCGAGTTCCTGGTGGATGATGACCACGCCGTCGCGCTCGCTGTCGTTGATCGAGCCGTAGGCGACCGGCTTCCCGTCGAGCGTGATCGTGCCGTCGAAGCTGCCGTGCGGGTAGACACCGCTGAGCACCTTCATCAGGGTGGATTTGCCGGCGCCGTTCTCGCCGCAGATGGCATGCACCTCGCCGCGCTCCACGCTCACCGAGACGCCGTCGAGGGCCCGGATGCCGTTGAACTCCTTGACGATGCTGTCCATCTCGAGGATGACGTTGCTCATGCTGTTCTCGCTTCGCTCTAGGGCAGGACGGGGGGGGGGGGGGGGGGTGGCGCCCCTCCCTCCCCCCCCCGCCGATAACAAAGATCTCTCTCCCTCCCCCACCC
>NZ_JBTNDU010000017.1:0-86812 GCF_054510835.1 Arthrobacter sp. TmT3-37
GACGGATCCTGCGCCGTCGGGGACGGTCTCGGCGTAGCCGGCGCAGCCGGGGCCGACGAGGTTCGCGGCGGGGTCCATCATGGCGTCGGCCGAGGCGGAGGGGGCCATGCTGGCTTCAGGGGAAGCGGACGCGCTCTCGGGGCCCGCCGTGCTGCTCTCACTGGCCATGCTGCCCGAGGTGGTCTCGGTCGCATCGGTGCCGCCACACGCTGCGAGACCGAACATCGAGACTGCTGCGATCCCGAGGATCGAGAGGTTCCTGCGCTTGGTGAGTTCCATGCTTCTCCTTGATAGGTGGGCGGGAACTGATCGCCGCCCTCTGTGTCCGACTTCCCGACGCTGCACTCTTCGCCGATGTCTTACTGGTCCTTCGGTGACACCTTCCGGGCAGATGGGTGCCGGACCGAGGTGACGCGCGACACAGCTGCCCGCCATCCGCGGGTGGTGACCTGTCCTACCGCATCCGGGGTCGCGCTAGGACGGTACTGGCCGACGTGCCTGCTGCTGCCTGCCGGCCAGTACCTGCTGTCAGTGCCCTGCTGTCAGTGCCCTGGGAGCTGCGCGTAGAGAGCGGCGGGGTCGTGGGCAAGTGACGCCTTGACCATCGCGCTCCACTCGTCGACGACCACCTCGATCGCGCCCACGGCCAGTCCGTCGAAGGACGCACGGGGTACGAGTGCCGGGTCGATCATCGGTCCGTCGTAACCGGCCATGATGTCGGTGTCCGCCGCACCGAGGTGGACGCCCTGAACGAGCGTGCCCTGCGCCGCGAGGTCCTGCCGCACGCCGTTGGTCATGTTCCACTCGGCAGCCTTCGCGGACGCATAGCCTCCGTTCCCGGGATAGGAGAACCAGGACAGCGCCGACAGCACATTGACGATTCCCCCTCCGCCGTTCGCCGCAAGGGTCGGAGCGAACTCGCGGATCATGTCCAGCGTGCCCCAGAAATGCGTGTCCATCTCGCGGCGGAGCGCGTCGAGGTCGCCCGTGACGAGGGGCGTCGAGGTGGCGATGCCGGCATTGTTGATCAGCAGCGTGACGTCCGACGCCGTCCGTGCCGCTGCCACCACCGCGGCGTGATCGGTGATGTCGAGCCGGAGCACCTCGACGCGGTCCAGGGCCGCGAGATCACGGGCCTCGGGGGTGTCGGTGCGTCGTGTCGTGGCGTAGACCTTCCGGGCTCCCCGTGCAAGGAGTTCGTCGACGAAACGGCGCCCGATGCCTCGGTTGGATCCGGTGACGAGGGCGATCTGGTCGGTGATGTCCATGTGTGGCGTTCTCCATTCTCGCGGCCGGGCCTCGTGCCCTGCCTGCTCGGTTACAGTAGGACTTCACGTTGACGTCAAGGGCAAGTCCGGCCCGGACGTCGGAGGAAAGGAGCGCTTGTGCGCATCGGAGACATCGCCGAGCGGACCGGAGTCAGCACCCGGGCTCTGCGCTACTACGAGGAGCAGGGACTCCTGCCGGCGGATCGGACGGCGCGGGGCCAGCGCGTGTACGAGGAGGCAGCCGTGGAGCGGGTCCAGCTGATCCAGCAGCTCTTCTCTGCAGGACTTGCCAGTCGCACGATCGTGGACCTGCTTCCGTGCGTCGACAGGGGTGAGGCGAGCGACGAGGCACTGGCCCTGCTCCAGCGTGAGCGCAACCGGATCACCGAGAGCATCGCCGAGCTGGAGAAGGCGCGTGCCCAGCTCGACCGAGTCATCGAGATATCCCTGCACCCCGACCCGGAGCACTGTCCCGCTCTCCGCGACGAGACGTCACCCCTCCCGGCGTGAGTCTTCCGGTCGGCATCGGACCCAGGCAGTAACGCTGCCCGCCCTCAGAACGGGCGATTCCGTCCCACAGGACCCCCGATCCCTGTGCGGACATGCAGCCCCGGCGCATCAGCGCCGGCGGTCGGTTCAGTCTGCGTGTTCTACCGGCAGCCATAGTTCGCAGGTGGCCGTGCTGAAATCCTCGGCGTGATCGAGGACCGCGACGATCGATGGTCCGGGGCGGAGGCGCCACGGGTTGGAAGGGAACCAGTCCGTGGCTGTGGCCGCCCAGACCGCCTGCAAGGTAGCCGGGTATTCACCGTCGGTGCGGAATACGGCCCATGTGCCGGCAGGAACATCGGCCGTCCACAGATCGTCGGGGGTCCGGGTCGTGTCGGTGACGGCGACGCCGTGCACGTAGGTCAGCTCGCTGCCCTCGACGTAGTCAGGGTCGACGTCGAGGCTCACCTGGAGCAGCCCGGCCGGCTCGGTGTTGCTCAACTCCTTGAGCCGGGCGTGTTCTGCGGCAGGCACGGAAGCGATGTGCGCCTGGATGTGGGGATTGGCGCCCTGATGGATGAGGGGCACGCGCATGGCGTGGCCCACGAGATTGAACGCCGGCCGCTCTGTGACGCGGGTGTCCATGGTGATGTTCCCTTCGACGGTCAGGCGGAACCTGAGCTGTGACTGAGTGCGAAGGGGACCACCGTCTCGGCGGACAGCGCTGGGCCCGACGCCGTGGACGGAGCGGAACGCTCGGCCGAATGCTTCAACCGATCCGTAGCCATGGCGCACCGCGATGCTCAGCAGGTCTTCGTCGCCGAGTACCTCTGCCGCGGCGAGTGTCATCCTGCGGCGCCGGATGTACTCGGACAGCGGCATGCCGGCCAGCGACGAGAACATCCGCCGGAGGTGGTATTCCGTCGTCCCGAGTCCGGTTGCCAGAGCATTGACGTCCAGGTCGCCCGTCAGACGGTCCTCGAGCAACTCGACGAGTCTGTTGAGTGCAGCGATCACGGCTCTCCCTTCACCAGCCATCCTTCCAAGCCGAGTCGATCGGCACCCTACTATTGCGGTCCGATCCGATCGCCCCGGCCCTCGGCGTCCTGCCGGTGGGCCGGCAGCCCAGCAGCTCCGCAGGCGACTGGGCATGCATGGTGAGACCGGCCGGCAGGCTGCATTCATCGAATCAGATCGCCCGCTGAGGGCTGCCACACCCGATCACCTGGGTGCCGTGCGTGCAGCACGATTGGCGGCCGCGGTCGCCCGGAAGAGGACCACGGTCTGCGCGATGAGCGCCGCGAAGGCCGTCAGAGGTCCGGCCTGTCCGCCGGCCAGGAGTTGTGCGCCCACCGCGGAGACTATTCCGATGACAGCGACGAGCCTCATTTTCTTCAGTGCTGGGAGGGCGGCCTGATGACCGGCGACCCATGCTTCGTCGGATGCCTGCGTGTACCTGGTGCGGATTCCCGCTGCTGCGTTCCGACTGATCAATCCCTCAGCGGCTTGGCGCACGACGAACAGGCAGACGGCCGGCAGGAGGACCATGGTGAGGAGCAGGATGGCGAGTGCGACGGACTCCTCAGACACGCAGATACCAGGTGGCGTTCTGAAAGGACATCACTGCGATGAGGGCGAATACAGCGCCCTGGATGCCCTGCACCGCAGCGTCACGTGTCACAGCGCGAGTTCTTCCTTCTGCGTGCTGCTGGTGTTGATCGTTCGTCCCCCTTGCCATGCCCTCGAGTCTAGCCAGAGCCATCCGCCACGTCGCCAGTAATGATCTGCGTGCTGTCAGGACGTAGCTGGCCAGGGCAGGTCGCGGGGGACACGAAGCTGTCCCCACCCGAAACGACTCTCGGCAATGAAGTCTTGAAGCTCACTCTGCACGAAACGAATGAGCGCATCTTCGCCATCCTCAGGGCGGAGACTGCCGGATCCGCCCTCTTCGCCAAGCACCTGCCACCTGACCCACGTGTCGTTCGTCGTGATGATGGTGTCGCCAGGAAGCTCTCCGCCATTCCCACCGTCGGCGACCCGCTCCAGCCGGAACGTCGACGATTCCAGCTCTGCAGCGCTGAGCAGCGATTCGAAAATGGGCTCGAGGAGTCGCTTCACGTCTCGCACGTACTTCACCTCGGTCATGTGTACACGATAGAGACCTCGAAGCTGTCGGCGCCTGCCGTGATTGCCCGTATGCCGGTCGGTCAGCGGACCCTCGCCATGGTGTCGGATGTGACACTGCTTGAATAGAGCTTGCGAATCGAGCGATCGAGCGAGGGGATATGACGTGACACCAGCAACCAGAGAAGCTCACGATGACTGGGGTCGGGGGACATGGCGCAACCCGCCCGTAGGTGTGGTCGCTGATGGTGGGACTCTGCAGGTGACCGCAGCGGAGAAAAGTGACGCGTGGAGGCACACCTCGTATGGCTTCGTCCATGACAGCGCGCATGCCTTGCTGGCACCGCTACCTGCAGAAGGGGCGATGGAGGTCTCATTTCTGTTGGATTACACCGAGCAGTTCGACCAGGCAGGGATCTATCTTCACGTTTCGGAATCCGTGTGGATCAAAGCCGGTGTCGAGGTGTCCGACGGAATCCCCCAGGTGGGGGCCGTCGTCACACATGGGGTCTCTGACTGGTCCGTAGCACCTGTCCCTGAGTGGATCGGCCGGGAAATCACAGTGCGCCTCAGCAGGGCCGGTAACGCCGTCACTATCAGAGCCCGCGCTGGGGATGAGCCCTTCCGGCTCGTCCGCGTCGCCCCTCTTGACGAATCCGCGCGTGCTGAAGCCGGCCCGTTCTGCGCCTCTCCCACGCGGGCCAACCTCACGACCACCTTCACCCGATGGGTCGGAACCGATGCAGATGCGACGCTGCACCCTGGACAGGACTAGGGCCACAACCCCCGTCGGTGGGGCGTGCCCGAGATGGTAGAGGATCGCTGACCGGCGGACGTCCCGCCGAAGGTCGACCACAGGTGGTTGGTGCGACGCCGTGGCAGCACGTGCACTGATCGGTCACGGGGATGGTCAGCAACGCCTGTGACCAGTCACATCTTCGAGGGTCGCGTGGTTCCTATCCGGGCTGTGGTGGGTTGCCGGGGAGGAGGAGGGCTGTGGTGTTCGCGGTGACGATGAGGGCTATGCCTACCCATTCGGGGGTGCCGAGGTGCTCATGGAGCAGTGTCGCGCCGATGAGGGCGGCCAGGACGGGGTTGATGCTCATGAGGATCCCGAAGAGGTTTGCTGAGACCCTGCGTAGTGCGATGAGGTCTGCCACGAACGGGATCGTGGAGGCCAGGACACCGGAGCCGACGGCGTAGAGCACAGTGAGCGCTTCCGGGCGGGTGGTGACGAGTATCCAGGCGCCGATGGGCAGGAACAACGCGGCGGAGATCCCTGTGGCCGTGGCGGTGCCCTGGACCCCTGGGATGCGGTGTCCGATGGTCCTGTTGAGCAGGATGTACGCGGCCCAACTGCACGCGGCGATGAGCCCGAGCCCGAGGCCCAGGTAATCGGTGGTGGGTTGGGGCCGCGTGATCGCCATGACGCCGGCACCGGCGATGACAGCGCAGAGTGCGCTGGTCCGGGTCCGGGAACTCAGCAGGGCCACCGCGAGGGGCCCGCAGAACTCCAGGGTCACCGCCAACCCGAGGCCGATGCGTTCGATGGCCAGGTACAGGGTGAGGTTCATGGTCCCGAAGACCAGTGCCAGGAGCACCACCGGCCACCACTGCGCCCGGGTCAACTCCCACACCCGCGGCCGAACGATCGGGAGCAGGATCAGCGCGGCGATGACCTGCCGGACGGCGACGACGCCGACCGGCCCGATGACCGGGAAGGCCAGGGACCCGCTGGTGGCTCCGAGCTGGTTCGAGAGCGCCCCTCCCAATGCAACGCCGATACCCCTTGCCCGGCCGCTGCCCGTGTGTCCAGTTGTCGTCATTGTGGAAGTCTGACCACCATTGACTGCCTGCACATAATGCATGAATGCTCGCGTTGATGCGCTGGACGCATGGATAGGCTGGAGGTGTGGATATGGAACTGCGTCACCTTCGATCCCTCGCGAGTGTCGTCGATTCGGGGACGTTCACCGATGCGGGGATCGAGCTCGGGATCTCCCAGACCGCTGTCTCACGCAATATCGCAGCCCTGGAATCCGTCCTGGGTGTCCGGATCCTGCACCGCACCACCCGCCGCGTGGAACTGACTCCGGCCGGGGAACGAGTCCTGCGCCATGCCCGCCGGGCCCTGGCTGTCGTCGCTGATCTACGCCAGGAAGCACTCACCGGTGTGAGCACGATCCGGATCGGGTACGCGTGGTCCGCCCTGGGCAAGCACACCCCTGAGTTCCAACGTCGATGGGCTGCAGCCCTCCCGCACCATGAGCTGCGTCTGGTCCGGACGAACACCCCGACCGCAGGACTGAATGAGGGCACCAGTGACCTGGTGATCCTGCGCCGCGTCCCCGAAGCAGTGAATCTCGAGCTGGCCCTGATCGGTGCGGAAAAACGCTACTGCGCGATGTCCGTCGATGACCCACTGGTCACCAAACGCACCGTCACCCTCGCCTCGGTAGCGGAGTCAGCGTTGGCGGTCGATCATCGAACCGGAAGCACCCAACTCGACCTCTGGCCCGAGGACGGCCGGCCACACCGCACTATCCCCACCAACGACGTCGACGACTGGCTCACCCTCATCAGCAGCGGCGCAGCCCGCGGCGTCACCGCAGAATCAACAGCACACCAATACCGCCGCCAAGGCCTCACCTACCGGCGCGTCCGCGACGCACCACCCGTGCCCATCTATGTTGGTTGGGAAAGAACTGACCCGCCGGCGATCCTGCGGGAGGTCATCACGCTTCTCGCAAACCTCTATCAATCACCCCGCTAAAAGCCTGCACGCAACGGGATCCGCTAGCGGTCACTGCACCGCGGGTTGAGCGAGGACTTCCTGCGGCGGATCACTATGAGCAGCAGGAATACAGAGCCCACTACTGCGGGGCCGCGGTGTTACTTGCTGTCGGCGCGGCCGATCGGGTCGGTGCTGTTGCGGAATGCTTCCCGGGCAGTGGCCCAGCTGTTTTCGTCGACGCGCAGGGCGGTGCGGAGGTAGGCGGTGCTCAACCGCTGGATGACGGCGACTCGTTCCGGGTTCTCGTCAGTGGTCTCGGCGACTTCGTATCCCACGATCCCGCCTAAGGCGTGCCCGGCACCGTAGAAGGTTAGGATGTCGGTGGCGCCGGGGCTGTGGGTGTACGCGTCGGTGAACCAGTCCGGTCCGCGGCTGGACATCTTTGACTGGTCGTGGTCGCCGGCGATGACCAGTGTCGGGGTGGTCAACTCGTTGAACGAGGGGCGCATGAACGGGAAGTTCGCCTGCGCGAACGGGTGCAGGTCGTCCCCGCCGAGACCAGTGGCGGCAAAGAGGATGCCCGCGGTGACGCGGCTGTCGGACATGTCCTCACCGACGTGACCGTCCTCGTCGAGGATCCGCGCGCCGAGGAGTGACTGCGCCGTCTGGCCGCCCCAGGAGTGACCGGTGGCGGCGATGCGGCTGCGGTTGACGCGTCCGGCGAGGCCCGGGAGAGCCGCTTCGATGGTGTCGAGCTGATCGAGGATGCGGGTTAGGTCCATGATCCGCTCGGTCCAGATGGTGGGGAAGACCGGGTGGTCGAACCCGATCCCGTTCCGGCGGGAGTCCAGGTGCGTGGGCTGGATGATGACGAAGCCCCGCGAGGCCCAGAACGCCGTCAGGGGGGCGTACCCGTCGAGGTTCCACCCGTTGCCGTGGGAGAACACAACGACGGGCAGGTCCACGCCCGCTGCGGGTGCCGACACGCGGACCTCGAGCGGGACCGGCCGCCCCGGAGCGGACAGTGTGACAGGCGCAACGGACACGACCGGGCCGCCGGCGCCGATGATGCCGTCCAGCGTCGCAACGATTGGTGAGGGCATGTGGGTTTCCTTTTCAAGGAGCTGCGCTCTGCCATACTGGTTATCGGAGCGTCGTTCCGCAACATTACGGAACGGCGCTCCGATACGCAAGCGGAACGCTGAATCGGTGAGGAGTGTCCGTGATTGACACGCAGAACGACGACCAGGCAGCCGTGCGTCCGGTCGGCCGTCCCCGTCGGAGCCGACAGGCTCTGCTGGATGCGGCCGCGGCGGTGTTCGTGGAATCCGGCATTGATGCACCGGTGCGCGAGATTGCGGCGAGAGCTGGCGTTGGGACGGGCACCATCTACCGCCACTTCCCAACCAGGCCGGAGTTGGTCGTTGCGGTCTACCGTCACCAGGTCGAAGCGTGCGCAGAGGCAGGCCCAAGGCTCCTCGCCAAGAGTGCGACCCCAGAGATAGCGCTCCGTGAGTGGGTGGCGCTGTTCGTGGACTTCCTGGTGACGAAGCACGGTCTCGCCGGGGCTCTTCACGGCGACGACGCCGGATCGGATGCGCTGCACGCGTACTTCGTGGATCGCCTTGTGCCGGTCTGCGGCTCTCTGCTTGACGCGGCCCGCGCAGATCAAGGTCCTACTGAACAAAAACCGGCCCTGAACGGGTACAGCCTCTTGAAAGGTGTCGGCAACCTCTGCATCGGAGCCGCGAGCGACTCCGACTACGACGCTGATCAGCTCGTACAAGCCCTCGTGTCCGGCGCGCTCACCCCCGGCCAGCCGCCCGTCGCGGCCGTCCGGTAGACGATCCTCTACCGGGATCGGTCAGCGGTTGGGACGACCCTGATAATCGTCGGTAGAGAACTGGTCTATGAGGCGCTGTAGCTTAGGTCTGCGACGGTGAGTCCAGATTGGGTACCAGATCGCAGTTCCGGCAAAGAAGGCAGTAGCGAGAACCCAAAACCAGGGGTGCTCGCGGTTCTCGGTGATGAGGTAGATACCTAGCGCTGTAAATCCAGCGAACAGAAGTGGGCCAGCCCAAGCCATCCACCGATCTCGACGGATAGCCCTGTGCAACTCGGGGACCCACTGTGCAGGCGACGCATCCAGTGGCGGTCGGCCGGCGGACATGGCTCGCTCGAAGTTAGATCTGGTGAGCGAACCCGACGGTTCCCTCCGCTCTCTCGAACTCTTCCATCGACTGACAAGCAAGATGGCACCGGAAATAACCAATCCAGTGACCACAGCTACCGCGACGTCAGCCGGTTCCAGTGCTTCACCGCTGAGCAGGTCCATGCCAAGCAGGAGCAGCACGTACAAAGTTGCGAGGACCAGGAAATACATCCAATTTGATCTACGCCGGGACCGGCTTGTTGAGGAGCTACTGGCCAAGAAAACCGGTCCCATCAGTTGCAGATCTACAGTCTGTCAGCCCTAGCTTAGGATCTTGGCGCACAGTTCATTCCTCGCCGGGAGAGGGCAGTGTCAGGCCGATCGCGCGAAGCACATGTGAGTTCAAAGAGGGATCGGCCTATGGGACTACTTCGGCTTCCTTCCCTGCTTGAACCGACCGTCAATCAGTACATGTTCATTTCTAAGGAACCAAAGGCCTACTCACCGGAGGCAGTTCGAGCCTCGATGTGGTTCGTGATCGTTCTCTGCATCGGCGCGTGGGCGCTCTTTTTCTTCATCGCTCCGAGTGATGGCATCTGGCCAGCTCTCGGTCTCCCCCTCATCCTCACCGGCTGCTTGATCTACGGTCTCTACCGGAACCGCCGCTCGTGAACGCGAGTGCTTCGTCTGCGATCGTTCGCTGGCAAGGCATAACTGATGTTTGAGGTTTCGCCGAAAGTCGCCACGGTCGTCTCAGTAGTCATGGCCGTCATCTGTATTGGTGGAGCCGTGGCTGTGTTTACCTTTAGCCCGAACAACGGGATTGTCTTCGAGACGCTTCTGCTAGGCATAGGCATCTTCAGTCTCGTCCTTGGCGCGATGATCCGTCGACAACGGCGGTAATCGGATCCCGCCGACGTCCCGTTGACCGATCGGCCTGCAATACGAGGAAGAATGGCGCTATGAAGCTCAAGGGCATACCTATCTGGCTGGGTATCGGCGCCATCATCGTCGTCTGCGCAGTGGTCTACTTCCTTCTTGGGTTTGAGCAAGCTCTTGGAGCGTTGGTCCTCCTTGCCGCACTCTACTTTTTCCCGTGGGACAACGGTGTTGCAGCAGGCAACGCAGAGGCGGCGAAGGTCGACGCTTACCGCGAGAGATGGCTTGCAAGGCGGAAGGGGCGACCTCAGGAACCTCGCTCCAGCGACTCGACTGATTAGGAATCCCGCAGGAGGATCCTCTGCCATTCGTCTCCTGGGCAAGCAAAGAAAGTGTGCGTACCCACGCTAGGCTCACGTGGAACGACTACAGGGGGCATCGTGAAGGTCTGGCACTTAGCCGTAGTTTCTTGGATCGTCACCGCGCTCGTTGCAGTCCTGGGAGTCACCGCGACACGAACAATCTGGTACTTCCAAGAGCCAGTCGTCGACTCAGTCGCTCAGCCCGACAGCTACTTCGTGGCTGCGGTTTGTGGGCTCTTGGTGCTCGCACTGAGTTTCCTCCTCAGCTGCGCCCTTACTGCTATCTCAGGGCAGTTCGCATCTAGACGCAGGACCAGCGGCACCAACTAGACGTCCCGCTAAGGGATCGGCTACCGGGACAGCGTCTGTCGTGATCGAAGTTGCTAGTCAGTTAGAGGTGAGGAGTCGACCTTCCATCGCTGGCTTAGTTCAATGTAAAAGTCGTCAGCTAGGAGTCGTGGTGGAGCGAGTGTCATTTCTCAGATCAGCGTCGACGGCAGCTATCAGGCCGAGCATCACAGCCGAACCGGCGGCGGAACCGAAACCAACGAGAATCGCACCAATCATCCAGAGCCCGGTGACGTCTGCTGCGGCAGCTGTGGTGATCCAGGCGAAAGTGAAGCTAGCCGGCATCACCAAGAAGGCAACAGTGAAACGCAGCAGGCGTTGCGCCAACCAAAACACTGGGATGCTGCAAAGGAAGGCCCCGACACCCTGCCACACGGCATAGGGCCCGCCCAGACGGCCCGTCGATCGGTCGTACTGATACTCGGTGTCCCAGCCGAACCAGCCGTACCACAGCCCTGCTGTTAAGACTCCGATCAGGAGGACTAGGGCGACCTGCTGCTTATCAGTTCGAACGGGATCATGGGTCAGACGCATGCTTCACAGTAGGCCAGGCAACCTTCTTCGAGTGCTTACCTGATCGTCCAAGTTCTCAGCAGTGTGAGTGTGGCCGGTGCAACCGTCTCAGATACCGATCCTCAACCGCTCAGTATCGTGCCGCGGGGCGAGGGAGCTCAGTCGACGAGTGCTTTTTCGAAGACTTCGTCGGTCTCGGTCGTTGACTGCTTCTGCCCGTCGTCGTCGACGTACTGGTAGGTCGTCGTTGTTGATCGTCCCGTAGAAGTGAAGCCCAAGCGCTCATAAAGCCGGCGTGCACTGTCGTTTTCGGTGCTGACGTTGAGGTAGAGCTTGTCGAATCCTGACTGCTCGACGTAGGTCTCTGTCCAGGCGCACAGGGCTGTCCCTACACCGGTGCCTCGAGCGGACTCCTGCACATAAAGATGCTTCAGCTCCGGAACGTGATCGGAAACGAGATCCAGCACGACGGTCCCGACAGACAGGTTGGTGCTTGCACCAGGCCGCTGCGTAGACAACGGTGCTGGCGGCCTGGTGCTTCAGGAGATTGCGGGCGATGCCCGATCCCGGCGGCTCTATCGCTTCCAATGCGTCCAAGTCGCCGTCGACACACTGCCGAATCTGAATCTCGTCAGTCATGCTGCCCCCTTGCCTGGCGTCTCCCTCGGACCTACTGAGGACAAGCCTCAATGCCTTTATCCCGTTGAGGATCCCTCAAAGAGCGTCCCGCCGAGGGACCAGATAAAGCGCTCTATGCAAGACTCTCGAACACCATCGTCGCTTGAATGCGGTCACCGCCACCAAGTCCTTTGCTCCCGCTGCTCGAGGTGGTGATGGTGTGGAGCCGGTAGCCCTTTGCGGCTTGATCGTTGATGGACTTCTCCAGCGAAGTCAGGTTGCCCGATCCAGTTCCAAGCAGCTTTTCTTTGAGGATTACCTGTAAGACGACGTAGTGCGGCATTGAATGAGATCCTCCCGTTGCTGGTCAATTGGGGCCATGCTACTCGGTGTGGCGGGCGCTTCCCTTGGGCAGGGTAGTAACACCATTAGGTTTCAGCCCTTCCGCAAGCCGATCCTTCAGCGCGCATTCCGCCGACGCGATGAGGCCAGCTCATGATCGGGGAAACCCTCGCCGATCCCACCTCGCTCGTAGAAGCCCCTCACAAAACTCCGCATTTCCGCCACGAGTTCGTCGCGCGTCATGGAGAGCACGGGGGTTAAGGGCTCGTCGGTCGAACTAGCGATGAATCGACTTGCGTTGAAACCGTAGGTCCCATCAGCTGGTCCGTTCAGCCACGAGATGTCGTAGTTGAGCGCACCGCTGGGTTGACGCCTCTCGCTAATGCGAAACAACTCACCGTCGACGATGACCTCGAAAGGCTCCATTCGCCGAGTCTAGATTGAAGGCCGTGAGCGCTTCCGGGAGTACCGGGACGCGAGGTCAGTCAGCGCCAGGGTGGCGACGATGATCGATAGTGCGGTCGCGGCAAGGCCGATGTAGAGCCCTGTGAGCATCGCCATCGGTGAGCTCGCTTCGGACAGGAAGCCGATCCCTCCGACCGCTCCGACGACCCAGAATCCGGCCACCGAGAGCAGCACCGCCATCGACGGCAGGGCCGTCCTGTTGTCCGTCAACCACCGCGCCGGCCGAGCTGCCTGAATCCCCATGAGTGCCATGCTCCAAGTGTCCGGTTGGAGAGTCCGAAGGCGCCTGACGACACGTATCGAGTCGGTCACGGTTCGGCCGCGATAGCCTGATCCGGTGGCACGAGGCGAGAACTCCGAACCGACCCCGATGACGCGCGCGGCTGCAGCCGTCATCCGCGCCCAGATGGGCGCCCTCGAGGTGACACAGGCCGACGTCGTGCGCGGCACGTCGATGTCCCAGTCGACGGTGAGCCGGCTCCTCAAGGGCAACAACGTCTTCGATCTGGCCCAGCTCGAAGAGGTCTGCGCGGTCCTCAGAATCGACCCGGCTGCCGTCGTCGACAAAGCGCGGCAAATGGCCTCCGAGCAGGCGTTGCAGGGCCCCGCGCAGCAGGTGTGAGCACGTTTCCAGCACCGTTGATAACGGTTTGGACCGGGGGCAATTCCGGGCTTTCCATGCAAGCTTTTCATTAGTAACGTCGGCTCCGGGGGATGCAGCACTGCAGGGCTTATGCCGGGCGATATTCGCCTCCCGTTCGACCTCTGCCTCAGGACAAGAAGCCCGTGACCAAGCTGCCCTCCATCCTCTCCCTCGCTGCCATCGCCGTGGTCCTCACCGGCTGCGCCACCACTCCTGCCGCCGACTCTGAGGTGAATGCCACTCCGACGCCATCTGCCAGTGCATCTGCATCCGCCACCGCTTCCGCAACGCCGTCTCCCGCGGCGGCTGCTACCCCGTCGAGCCCGCCAGCGGCAGAGCCGACGCAGGAAGAGACTGCGCCAGCAGAAGCGCCGCCTGTGGTCGTCGAGACGCCGGTCAAATCTCCGGCGCCTGAGCCCTCGGTCAACGCTCCGGTCGAGGAGCAGCTCATCATCGCCACCAACCACTCGTGGGACGAAGCATCGCGCGTCTCCGTCAGCCAGGGCTCCATGTTCACGGTCACCGGCACCGGATACCAGCCCGGCCAGAACGTGCTCGTGAGCATGGGTGCCTCCCAGTCCGATTTCATGGTGATGGAGGAGCAGTCAGTCGTCGCCGACGGCACGGGGTCCTTCAGCCTCCCGATAACCGTCGCTCCCGACCTCGCGCCCGGCGCCTATGCTGTCCTCGCTCTGGTGAGGGACGGGGTGGAACCCGGTCCGGGTGTTGAAGCAACGAAGCAGTTCGCCCTCGTGGACGTCGTCCCCGCCTAGGTCCACCAGACAAAGCCCCTGGCCAAATGCTTCTTCGATGCTGCGCCACACACAGATTGCATAAGAGCGGGTCCTTGCCCGGGTCACCGCTAGTACATTCTGGTGAGATGCGATCCGGCACACGAAAGTGGAAAAACACTGTCACGTCAGTTGTGGCGTTGCTCAACGACCTGGATCCGTACGGTCTGGAATCGGGCTCGGCAGAAGGTGCACCCCAAGATGAGTACGAACCCGAAGCTAGCCCCATAGCCGGTTTATTGATCAACCATGGATCACTCGGCAGTGAGGAAGTGGACGCGATCTGGCTGGAGTGGTTTGAGGAACCTCTGAGCGAAGTCGTCGGTTCTGAGGCGGTGACCCGCTTCTGCGTAAGCCTTAGCTCCTTGAACACCTCCGCAGGCGGCTGAGAGAGCGTCCGTGGACTGATTCCTCAGTAGGGAATAGTGGTTGGCCGGATCAGGGTTCGTCGTGCCGCCTCATGTGTTCCTGCGCGGCAGCGTGCATCCTGCGGTACTTTTCTCCCGACTCGATGGCTGCGACGACAGCAGGGTCTGAGTCACGGCGAAGAACATCAATGACGTCTTCGGGCAGGTCGACTTCTCCTGCGAGATACCAGCGTGCGACAGGTGATCCTGAGGCGGCGACATGGCGTGCACGATCGGGGTCCGTGGGAATCCGTCCGTTGGGGTGTCGAGCCGCTCGATCTGGAAGTGGAGGTGCGGTGGCGAGCGATGACGGCTTGGCTGGTAGGCCGGCTGTACGTTCAAAGAGATTCGGGTAGGGCCTCCGTCCCACATCACCCAGTCGGGTCCGAGTCCCGTCCATTCCGCCCAGCGCGCATCATCACGTGACCACGTTGGCCACCCTGGGCCGGACTCGTGCTGGTGCAGGTCCTCGCTCTGGTCAAGCCGCCGCGCGAGGTCCAGGCCCGTGGTGAAGACCACCGAAGCGTCCTCCTCGGTCTGGAACACGGCCAGATTCGGTGCGTAGCCCGACGACAGCAGCGACCAGGAGGGCTCGTCAGGGCAGTACCAGTGCCCGCCGTCCACCGCGCGCACCCAGCCCGCAGCTTCAATACCGGCGGCCATAGAATCGGCGTCAGAGAGCAGATCACTGTTGACCGCTTCACGCGTCACGAACAAGACCTTATCGAGGACGGCGTCATTGACCATGTCGCTAGTCAGTCAGGCAGTGATCCACCTGTCAATGCATTTCATAATGGGATCCGATAGCGAACATCAACGAGTTGATTGCTTGCCGAATTAACGGCCTCCTATAGTCTCGAGCCATGAGTGAGGAGGGCCCTGCTAAGAGGGTGAACCCGAAGATGAACCGTGGAAGTTTTCGGCTGCAGTTCACCATCTGGTCGGTGTGGACTGCTCTTCAATTATTAGCCATCACGAACAACGTGCTAGGCGGCGAGCACTGGGCGTTCGGGGAGTACCTCAACGTGATCATGCTGATCTTAGGGTTGGCCGCTCTTGGATACTTCCTTCGTGTCCGTCGTCGTGACGAGCACTTCTGGAGAGCTGAAGAGGAACGACGGGCTGACTGGGAACGACGAGGTCGATCGCTCTAGACGCTCAGCGATGTGTCCGCTCGAGGATCCTTCTGCGAACCTATGCCCTAGGTTCCGTGCTCGACGACTGCTGAGTGTCATCGAGTTAGAAGATCAGCCGCAACGATCATGAGCCCGCCTGCGAAGAGCATCACCGACACAGCTACCCATACCGTAGCCAGGCCAGCAGCAATTTCGGGCTGCCGGTCCTCGCCGATGTTGAAGGCTTGGAGCAGCACGTTTGCCTGGAAACGCCCAATGACCTTTCTTCCGCGGAATGCAGCAACCGCGAGCAAGATCATTACAAAACCAGCGCCCACGCGCTTCACCTTGCTTTCACTAAAGCGCTCATATGGTGAAGGTACCAGCCTGAGCGGGGAGGGATCGTCGAACGGGACGCCCTGCTCACTGGCTAGTACATGTGCATCCTAGTCATGCTGAGCCCATCTCTTCTTTTCAGCTCGGCTGAGCAACAGCACCGCCACAATAATCAGGGGCAGCGCGATTGCGACGAGAATGAGCGCAGCGGCTCGACCGACGAACACGTTCAAGGGGATGGCGACCAGAACCAGTATCGGTGTCATCGCCAGCAACAAAATCTGACTCAGTCCAAACTTCGGTTTTTCAGAGTTCTTGGGTTTAGCCACGGCGTCGGACTCCTTGCTGTAGTCGAACGTGCTCTTGACCAGTCTCTCGTAGCTCGTCAGCGCGAGGACGTAGCCGGACATCACTTAGCTCGGACAAAGGGGTCCATTGCAGGATCGTCCAACGGACGCTGAGTGTGGTTACCTCAAGGGCTTCGGGAAGAATGGGGCGATGACGAATGTACTAACCCTTACCGAGCGACGTGTCCCCGGCACTGTTTGGAGAAGGCGGGGTCTTTTTCGTCGTGGTCATACTGAGCACACAGTGTCGGTGCACTTGGACTTCCTCGTCGACAGTAAGCCGTTGTCTACTTGGATTCAGGAGTGGGAAGGACACGACCTTGCGGCAGGGAGTGTCTCCCTCATGACACGTGCTCGTCCAGATCTCGCAGTCGAGCAGATTGATCGGCTTCTTGGGCGCCGAGCGCACCAGTACTGGGATCGGTGCTGGCTCTTGTTCTGTGGTGCCTGCTGGGATGAGGGTTGCGGCGGGGTGACCGTAGACATCAGCCGCGCTGATGGGAAGGTGCTTTGGTCTCGTCTCGGCTGGGACAACTCCTACGATCCTGAGACAGAGCAGATCGAGAACGCCGTTGAGTTTGTTTTCGACGAACTGAACTACGAGCGAGTTCTATTGGAAGCGCGCACCCAACTCGTAGCTGAGCAAACGATCTAACAAATATTAGGGCAATGACTGCCTTCTTGGCCGTCCCGCTGGTGGATCCCTCAACGAACATCCAGTCTCACTAGCGCTGAAGGCCAAAGACCGGGGCAGAAAAAGGCCGGTATGACGAATATCCCGACGCTGGCCGAGCGGCACGTACCCGGGACCAAGCTAAGAAGTGCTACCTCTGAGGCACAATAGAAGCTTGCCGTGCAACCTTCGGGGTAAGGAGCGGCTTCTCCACATATTCCGAAGGAACTATAAGGGTGAGGCAGCAAATAGTCGGATCAAGCCGATGGCCTCATCATCGGGTCTTGTCTGAAACTAAGGGGGACGCGCATGAAGGTTGAAGAGCGGGCCGAACGAGCCGCAGCGGTGCATCGGATTTCAGCCGCCGTCCGGGCCAGTGCACGAGACGGCGACAAAGGCGCACTGGAACTTGAGCACGCACTCGTTTTCCTTGACGAACTGGATCTCCGGGTACTCCGCGAAATCGAGCGTGAACTTGGTACCGAGAGCAGCGTCATCACTCATCCCGGCATCGGCCGCAACGGCCCGGGAATCGCGGCGTTCCTGGGCCAACGATACGCAGCATCTATCGGGAAATCGCAGTATTCACTGACGACACCGGTTACGAGAATCAGAGCCGACATATTGGATCTTCTGGTGTTCCGCGACATAGAACGCGCCCACGGAGGCACTATGTTCACCCGGGTCGTTCAGGGCGTCAAGAAGGCGCTTGACCTTCCGGAGCACGGCAGCCTCGCAGAAACCGGATTCGCCAGATATGGGGCATCCAACATCTTTCTCCTGCTCGATGTGGCGGCGTCCTTTGCCACAGTGCAGTTCGAACGGACTTCTGTGGTTCTTACCGGTGTCCGAGGGCCGGAGGGGATGGACCTCTACGCCGACGCACTCGACAACTGCCATTTCATGACAACCAGCTTTGCGCGGTACCTGCTCAAATCACAGCCCGGACCTGGGAATCTCTCTACGGCAGGTTCCCGGGGTCGGCTGGAGCGGTTCGGGATCTCGCCTACCAAGATCGATTACGAACGGCTCCTCCTCGAGCTGGAGAAGTTGCGGGCACTGTTACCGGAATTGAGCAGCGCCTACTCGTCCTGGGGAACGAAAAGCACCGGTAAGGTTCCGCTTCCCCCGGACGAAGCAGGCCGCGATGATGAAGCACGGATGGAGTTCCAGGTACTGCGGCGGACCGGTGTGCCGCGTACCGCCGGCGAAGCGAACGAGCAACGCCTGGTCCGCCGAACCTGGACGTTTCGCCTCCGTGAGAGGAGGGCAACTTTCGCGGCCGCCAGTGCGAGCGTCGCGATGCTGGGGTACTGGCTGTTCCTCCAAATAACGGCCCAGGATCTGTCGGTCCGGCTCCTTCTGCTAGAAGCCGTGCTGGGTGCACTTCTCGCCGCGACAGTTTGTTCTTTCCTTGATGCTCGTGAAAATGGCTTCTTCCAGACTGCCGCAGAGCTTAATCACTACACCGTGCTGCAGGGCCGGCGCGACGCCACGTTCCTGGCTGCCTTGCAGAAGGTCCGGCCGGAGGTCGCCGGGCTGAAGCACGCCGGTCTCCCACGGCTTTTCACGGTCATGGCTGAACGCGACGGCCTTACTTTCCTCGGGCGTGGCCCGAGGCCCAAAATGGTCGCATCCTTCCACTGGGTGCATGTCGCAAAGTTGACGGCGCCCCGGGGCGCCGCCGGATCACCACCCCGGGTGGCGTTTGTGGTGCGACGCGAAGGAGACGAGGTGGAACTTGGGTTCCCTTTGGAACGCGCAAAAGTGGCTTGGACACAACGCAATCTTCTCGAGAACAAGCCGATGGAAGCAGTCCTGGCTTTGCTCCAAGGCCTGCGAACAAACTGGACCCTGCCGCCGTTTGGCGACCGACGCAGCAGTGACGAGTGGGACACCTCCGAGCGGTTCGCGCTTCTCCGATCCGGAGTGGTCAGGGGTACCCCGTATGAGCGTGAGGTGCTCGACTGGGAATCCCGGCGGAAAGAGCGCGTAGAACTGAGTGGAGGGGATGTTCGCCGCAGGACGCAGATGAGACTCGGTGCCGCTATTGCTGCCCTACTGTTCGGCATCGCGGTGCTGGTGCCGTTCTTCTCCGCTCTGCAGTGACCGCAAGGGTACCGCCCGGGATTAGTAATTGTTATGCCAGCGGGCGGGAAAATTCCCGATTACTTACGGGAATTGCAAGCGATTTTATGTCGTTCGTGCGTAGGCCGGGCCCGACCGTGCCTAGATGACTATGTCCGTCATCAGATATACAACGATCAGCCCGTTTGGCATCCCTGTGCTGTGGCCGAAAAGCCCAACTACGACGGGTACCAAACGGCTATAATCGACAAAACGAAGAAGACTCTTGCCGCACGTTTCACCCTGAGTTTCCGCACGAATGCAACTGGGGGAAATTCCCTCACTGGTATGGTCTCTTTCGCTCTAAGATCACGTCCCGATGGATCATCACAGACGATACTTAATTTGTACCGATCAAGGGTCCTCCACCGGGCACTCCCACCGCAGCCCTGCAGCGGCTGGAGGGGCAATCCTGTACGGGCGCCAGCAAGCATCCGCCGCCGAAAGTGAATTGAGCTGAGGGGATAGGGACCATGCGAGGAAATGTGTGGGCGTGGGCCAGCGCTCTGATTGGGGCTGCAATTGTGGTGCTGATCTTCTTTTACGGCACCGAATACGGAACCTGGATCGACGAAGCTGGCTCCCTTAGGGTTGAGCCCCCAACCTTTATCCTTCCGTTCGCAATCGGCGGACTTGGCTTTGTGCTCCTGATCGGTGGCGTCATCGCGGGATCAAAGGGAATGCCGAGCGCCGCAAGTTCCGGCCGCGAAGCTGAGCGCTAACGCTAGCGGTCACATCAGGGCAACGCGCTCCTATCGCGTCGTAGAGCGCAGAAGTACTTAGGCCGATCCTTTAGCGGGCAGCAGGGCTGGTCCGTGCGAGCCAGTCTCTCACTAGGGCGGCGGTGAGTTCCGGGCGTTCAAGATGGGCATTATGGCCAGCGGAATCCAGCACTGCGTAGGTTCCTCGGACATAGTGGTCGCGGAGTTTCCACCCGTCCTCGTAGCCAGTCACGTGATCCTGCCGCCCGAAAAGGTGCAACGAGGGAGCTCCGAACGGAGCAGGGTGCGCGATCTCCGGTTCGACCGAGAGCGCATGATGCTCGGCCACCTGTTCAAGAATGGTTTGGTTCGCGCCACGGAGGCCCGGAAGTGCATACCGGGTGAATGCTTCGAGCGTGGTCCGGCTCTGGACGACGGCCATCTCTTCGTAGTCATCCCTCGCCTGGCCACCAAAGCCAGAACGGAGGCGTCCTCTCGGACAACCTGCCGACGGGGAAGGATGCGCGCCTGATGGGTCGGCTCGTACACGCCCGCAAGAGTGGCCAGTCCAAGGACCTGATCTCGACGCTCGTGAGCGACATACCGTGCAATCATGCCTCCAAAGGAGTTGCCCATCACCGCAAAAGGCCGGTCGCCAATACACTACTGAATGTCGTCCAGGGCCCCTTGTGCGACATGGTCTGCGCTAGTGGTGTTGCTGCTGTCAGCATTTCCTTCGGTCCACGGCAGGTCTAGATAGATGCGCTGCCACCCGGATTCTTCAATGGCGTCCTCCAACGGCAGCATGATCCGATCATCCACGCCGAATCCGTGGATCACGACTAGCGGAAGGCCTTCTCCTAAGACTTGAGCAATCACGACCAGAGCCTACAGGTCTAGCTGGAGCCCCACTTAGGATTTCCGCCATCGGCGAGCATTTGTCGCGCCCGTAAGCCGGTCCCTTACTCGGACAGATGCATATGAGTGGATGGCGAAGGAGGCGGCCGCATAGACACTGCACTCAAGGATTCCCGTAACACCCGCCCGGGAAAATGCCCGGTGAAGGTACGGGGTGCCTTATACGGACACGCTCCTGCCGCCTGCAGGCGGTCCACCGGAGGTGTCCGGGTGCCACTGCGGTCGAACCTCCGCCCGGGGCCGGGACATCACCTGGCCGAGCGTCGTCGAGCCCCTGCCCCATGGCAAAATGAACCGGTGACTTCCGCTCCGTCCGGCAACGCCGTGTCCGACTCCCGCCTCACCATCCGTCCCGTCCAGCCGGAGGACTTCGACGACGTCCGTCGCATCACGCGCGGCGCCTACCTGGAGGCCGGCTACTTCGCCGACGATTCGCACCCCTACATGGCGGTCCTGTCCGACATCGAGCACCGCGCCCAGCACGCCGAGGTGTGGGTCGCCGAGCGGGACGGCGCCGTCGTCGGGTCGGTCGCGCTGACGTTCGCGGGCCAGCGGTACACGGACATCGCCGTCGAGGGTGAGCTCGAGTTCCGGATGCTGGCCGTGGACCCCGCCGTCCAGCGCGGGGGCGTGGGCCGGGCCATGGTCGAGCGCATCATCGAGCATGCGAGGACGCTTCCCGGGATCGAGGCGGTGAGCCTGACGAGCGGTTCGGACATGGTGCGGGCGCACCGCCTCTACGAGTCCATGGGCTTCGTCCGCGTCCCCAAACGCGACTGGGAGGTCCCCAACGAGGACATCCTGCTCTGGGTCTTCCGCCTGCCGCTCTGAGGCGAGGAAGCGCACGGGACGGCGCGTCGTCGTGCCGGGACGTCCCGTCGGATGCCGGGTGCCGGACGCGCCAGCACTAGACTGGAGGGCAGATACCCACTTCCGACTTCCAGGGGAGATCCATGGCTGAGATCAACCGGGACGACGTCGCGCACCTCGCGCGCCTCGCCCACATCGACATGACCGACGACGAGCTCGACCGCATGGCCGGTGAGCTCGCGGTGATCGTCGACTCCATCAAGACCGTGAGCGAGGTGGCGGGCGACGACGTCCCGGCGACGAGCCACCCCATCCCGTTGAGCAACGTGTTCCGCGACGACGTCGTGGGGGAGACCCTCACCAACGAGGAGGCGCTCCTCGGCGCCCCTGACAACGCGGACGGCCGCTTCAAGGTGCCTGCCATCCTGGACGGGGAGTAACCCATGACCGAGATCATCCACCTCTCCGCCGACACCCTCTCGCAGAAACTCGCGTCGAAGGAGGTCTCCGCCGTCGAGGCCACGCAGGCCTACCTCGACCGCATCGGCGCCGTGGACGGGGCGATCAACGCCTTCCTGCACGTCAACACCGACGAGGCGCTGCTCGTCGCCGCCGAGGTGGACAAGGCCAGGTCCGACGGCGACACCCTGCACCCCCTGGCCGGCGTGCCCATCGCGGTCAAGGACCTCATCGTCACCAAGGGCCAGCCCACCACGGCCGGGTCGAAGATCCTCGAGGGCTGGCAGAGCCCGTACGACGCCACCGTGGTCCGCAAGCTGCGCGCCGCGAGAATGCCGATCCTCGGCAAGACCAACCTCGACGAGTTCGCCATGGGGTCCTCCACGGAGCACTCGGCGTTCGGTCCCACCCGCAACCCCTGGGACCTCGACCGGATCCCCGGCGGGTCCGGTGGCGGCTCCGCTGCCGCCGTCGCAGCGTTCGAAGCCCCGTTGGCCCTCGGCACCGACACCGGTGGTTCCATCCGCCAGCCCGGCGCCGTCACCGGGACGGTCGGCGTGAAGCCCACCTACGGCGGCGTCTCCCGCTACGGTGCGATCGCGATGGCCTCCTCGCTCGACCAGATCGGCCCCGTGTCCCGGACGGTCCTCGACAGCGCCCTGCTGCACGAGGTCATCGGCGGCCACGACCCCCACGACTCGACGTCGCTGACCGATCCCGTCGGCGCACTCGTCGAGGCCGCCCGCCTCGGCCAGGTCGAGGGCATGCGCATCGGCGTCATCAGGGAGCTGCAGGGCGAGGGCTACCAGGCCGGTGTCCTGACGCGCTTCTCGGAGTCGCTCGAGCTGCTGCGTTCGGCGGGTGCTGAGATCGTCGAGGTCTCCTGCCCCAACTTCCAGTACGCGCTCGGTGCCTACTACCTGATCATGCCGTCGGAGGCCTCCAGCAACCTCGCGAAGTACGACGGGGTGCGTTTCGGGTTGCGTGTGGTGCCCGACGGCGCCCCGACGATCGAACGCGTCATGGGGGCCACCCGCGCCGCAGGCTTCGGGGACGAGGTCAAGCGCCGCATCATCCTCGGCACCTACGCGCTGAGCGCCGGCTACTACGACGCCTACTACGGCTCGGCGCAGAAGGTCCGCACGCTCATCCAGCGCGATTTCGCCGCAGCCTTCGAGCAGGCCGACGTGCTGATCTCCCCGACAGCCCCGACCACGGCGTTCAAGCTGGGGGAGAAGCTCGACGATCCGCTGGCGATGTACCTGAACGACGTCGCCACCATCCCGGCGAACATGGCGGGCATCCCCGGCCTGTCGCTGCCGGGCGGCCTCGCGGACGAGGATGGGCTGCCGGTCGGCATCCAGCTCCTCGCGCCGGCCCGCCAGGACGCGCGCCTCTACCGGGTGGGCGCCGTCCTCGAATCACTGCTCGAACACACGTGGGGCGGCCCGCTGCTGGCCCAGGCCCCGGCCATTCCAGGAAGCGCAGGTGGGAAGTAATGACTGCTGTAACCGATGAGGTCCTGACCTTCGACGAGGCCATGGAGAAGTACGATCCCGTGCTCGGGTTCGAGGTCCACGTGGAGCTCAACACGAGGACCAAGATGTTCTCCTCCGCACCCAACGCCTTCGGGGACGTGCCCAACACCAACGTGACGCCCGTGGACCTCGGCCTGCCCGGCGTCCTGCCCGTCGTCAACGGCGTCGCCGTGGAGTCCGCGATCAAGATCGGCCTCGCGCTGAACTGCAAGATCGCCGAGAAGTGCTACTTCGCCCGGAAGAACTACTTCTACCCGGACACCCCGAAGAACTTCCAGACCTCCCAGTTCGAGGACCCCATCGCGTACGACGGCTCCATCGACATCGAGCTCGCCGACGGCACCGTCTTCACGGTCGAGATCGAGCGCGCCCACATGGAGGAGGACGCCGGCAAGCTCACCCACATGGGTGGCTCCACGGGCCGCATCCAGGGCGCCGAGTTCTCGCTCGTGGACTACAACCGCGCCGGCGTGCCCCTCATCGAGATCGTCACCAAGCCGATCGAGGGGGCCGGATCGC
The DNA here is from genome assembly GCF_054510835.1 of Arthrobacter sp. TmT3-37. Classification (NCBI taxonomy): domain Bacteria; kingdom Bacillati; phylum Actinomycetota; class Actinomycetes; order Micrococcales; family Micrococcaceae; genus Arthrobacter; species Arthrobacter sp. TmT3-37. The sequence continues at coordinate 23,679 of NZ_JBTNDU010000017.1, forward strand.
GAGCCCCCGAGCTCGCGAAGGCCTACGTCGCCGCGATCCGCGAGATCGTCAAGAACCTCGGTGTCTCCGACGCCCGCATGGAGCGCGGCAACGTCCGCTGCGACGCCAACGTCTCCCTCCGCCCGCACGGCCAGGAAAAGTTCGGCACCCGCACCGAGACCAAGAACGTGAACTCGCTGCGCGCCGTCGAGCACGCGGTGCGCTACGAGATCCAGCGGCACGCCGCCGTCCTGGACTCCGGCACGCCGATCCTGCAGGAGACGCGCCACTGGCACGAGGACACGCGTTCGACGACATCAGGGCGCCCCAAGTCCGACGCCGACGACTACCGCTACTTCCCCGAGCCCGACCTCGTGCCCGTCGTGACGAACGATGCCTGGATCGAGAAGCTGCGCGCCGAGCTCCCCGAGCCCCCGGCCGAACGCCGCAAGCGCCTGCAGGCCGACTGGGGCTACTCCGACGCGGAGTTCCGCGACGTCGTCAATGCCGGCGTGATGTCCTCGATCGAGGACACCGTGGCCGCCGGCGTGAGTGCCGCCGTCGCCCGCAAGTGGTGGATGGGCGAGATCTCCCGCCGTGCCAAGCTCGCCGACCTCGAGCCCGCCGAACTGGGCGTGACGCCCGAACTGATCGTGGAACTGAACGCGCTCATCGAGTCCGGCAAGATCAACGACAAGCTCTCCCGCGACGTGCTCGACGGCGTCCTCGCCGGCGAGGGCACGCCGGCGGAGGTCGTCGAGCAGCGCGGGCTCGCCGTCGTGTCCGACGACGGGCCGCTGCTCGAGGCGATCGACGGCGCCCTCGCGGCCCAGCCCGATGTCGCCGACAAGATCCGCGGCGGCAAGGTCCAGGCCGTCGGCGCGATCGTGGGCGGCGTCATGAAGGCGACGCGCGGACAGGCCGACGCCGGCCGCGTCCGTGAGCTCATCCTGCAGCGCCTCGGCGTCGAGGGATAGCTCCAGCAGGATCCGGGAGGGTGCGATGGCGGTTCTGCCGAGGGCGGAGATCGACATCCCACCCTCCCTCGTCGTATCGCTGCTGGCCGACCAGCACCCGGACCTCGCGGACCGCGCCCTGCGGTCCGCGGGGCACGGCTGGGACAACGAGCTCTTCCGGCTCGGACCGGACCTCGTGGTGCGGCTGCCCCGGCGGCAGGTCGCCGACGCGCTGATGGTCGCCGAACAGCAGTGGCTGCCCGTTATCACGGCGCGGCTGGCCGTGCCGACGTCGGCGCCGATCCGGTGCGGTGTGCCCGGTCCCGGCTACCCCTGGCACTGGTCCGTCAGTCGGTGGATCGAGGGGGAGTCCGGCATCACCGTGCCCCGCGCCCGTCGCCTGCCGGCGGCCCGCCCGCTCGCACGGTTCCTCGCGGAGTTCCAGCAGCCCGCTCCGCCCGGTGCCCCTGTCAGCCCCGTGGGCCGGGGCGGGCCGCTGGCGGCGCGCGACGACGTCCTGCGGGGCCGGCTCGCATCGCTGCCGAACGCCCCGGAGACCCTGCTGCTCCGGGTATGGGACGAGGCCCTGGCCGCTCCGGCCTGGACAGGCCCGGACCTCTGGCTGCACGGCGACCTGCACCCGGCGAATCTCGTGCTCGGACCGGACGGCGTGCTGGCCGGCGTCGTCGACTTCGGGGACCTGTGCTCCGGTGATCCGGCGACCGACCTCGCCGCCGCATGGCTCGGGTTCGACGCGGCGGGCAGGTCGGTCTTCCGCACGGAGCTCGAGGCCCTGCGGCCGGTCGACGCCGCCACCTGGGCGCGGGCGCGGGGCTGGGCGATGAGCATGGGCAGCGCCCTGGCGGCCTCGTCCGACGACGCCCCGGAGTTCCTCGCCCTCGGACTCGAGGTCCTCTCGGCGGTGCTCGAGGACTGACGGCGGCCCCGCCGTGCGCTCGAGCCCACGCGTGCCCGCCGTCGTCCGCTGATAGTGTTGCTGCCGGGCATATCCCGCCCGGCACTCGTACCGCACAGGCCCGGCCCATCCCGCCGGAGGCCCGGAGCGGCATGGAAGGAATGTCCAGTGAAGGCGCTGTACAAGTCCGGGGCGCACCCCGGTTTCGAACTCGTGGACCGACCCGAGCCCGAGGCAGGGTGGGGCGAGGTCAAGATCCGCGTGATGACCACCGGCATCTGCGGCACCGACCTCCATATAGAGAGCTGGGACCCCTGGGCGCAGGGCATGATCTCCGCACCGCTGATCCCCGGCCACGAGTTCTACGGCGAGGTCGTGGCCCTCGGCGAGGGTATCCGCGACATCCGCATCGGCGATCGCGTCTCCGGCGAGGGGCACATCGTCTGCGGGATCTGCCGCAACTGCCGGGCCGGCCGCCGCCAGATGTGCATCCACACCTCGAGCGTCGGCGTGCAGCGCGACGGCGCGTTCGCCGAGTTCGTCGTCGTCCCCGAGACCAACGTCTGGGTGCACGACGCGACCATCACCCCCGAGCTCGGCGCCGTCTTCGACCCCTTCGGCAACGCCGTCCACACCGCGCTCAGCTTCCCGCTCGTCGGCGAGGACGTCCTCATCACCGGGGCCGGCCCCATCGGGCTCATGGCCGTCGCCGTCGCCCGCCACGCCGGGGCCCGGAAGATCGCGATCACCGACGTCTCCGCCCCGCGCCTCGAGCTCGCCCGCGGCGTGGGCGCGGACATCGCCGTCGACGTCAGCCGCATGCGCGTCGCCGACGCCCAGCGCGAGCTCGGCATGAAGGAGGGCTTCGACATCGGGATGGAGATGTCCGGCCACGCGACCGCCCTGCCCGAGATGATCGACAACATGAACCACGGCGGGAAGATCGCCATGCTCGGTCTGCCGTCCGGCCCCATCTCCATCGACTGGGGCAAGGTGGTCACGCACATGCTCACCCTCAAGGGCATCTACGGGCGGGAGATGTTCGAGACCTGGTACGCCATGAGCGCCATGCTCCAGTCCAACCGGACGCTGCGCGAGGCGGTGTCGTCGGTGGTCACCGACTGCCTGCCCGCGGGCGAATGGCAGCAGGGCTTCATGACAGCGCGCGACGGCGCGAGCGGCAAAGTGGTCCTCGACTGGACCACCTTCTAGGGAAACGGGAACACCATGTACTCAGCAGTCCGCGACCAGCTCGCCGGTGAGCTCGACGCCATCCGAAGCGCAGGCCTCTTCAAGCACGAGCGGCGCATCTCCTCGCCCCAGTCCAGCACCATCACAGCGGGAGCCCTCGGCGCAGGTGACGCGCGGGTGCTCAATTTCTGTGCGAACAACTACCTCGGCCTCGCCGACCATCCGGAGATCATCGCGGCGGCCAAGACGGCCCTCGACGAGCGGGGCTTCGGCATGGCCTCGGTCCGCTTCATCTGCGGCACCCAGGACCTGCACCTCGACCTCGAGCGGCGCGTCTCGGAGTTCCTCGGCACCGAGGACACCATCCTGTTCTCCTCCTGCTTCGACGCGAACGGCGGCGTCTTCGAATCGCTCCTCGGCGCGGAGGACGCCGTGATCTCCGACGCACTCAACCACGCGTCGATCATCGACGGCATCCGCCTGTCCAAGGCCCAGCGCTTCCGCTACGCGAACCGGGACATGGCGGACCTCGAGGCGAAGCTGCAGGAGGCGTCGGGGGCCCGGCGGCGCCTGATCGTCACGGATGGCGTCTTCTCCATGGACGGCTACCTGGCTCCCCTCGAGGCCATCTGTGACCTGGCAGAGCGGTACGACGCGATGGTCATGGTCGACGACTCGCACGCCGTCGGCTTCATGGGTGCGACCGGCGCCGGGACCCCGGAGCACGCGGGGGTCGCGAGCCGGGTGGACATCTTCACCGGGACCTTCGGCAAGGCGCTCGGTGGTGCGTCCGGCGGCTATGTCGCCGCCCGCGCCGAGATCGTCGCCCTCCTGCGCCAGCGGGCCCGCCCGTACCTGTTCTCCAACTCCCTCGCGCCGTCCATCGTCGCCGCGACCCTGACGGCACTGGACCTCGTGCAGAACAGCGGGGAGCTCCGGGAGACCCTCGCCCGTAATGCGGCCCTCTTCCGCCGCCGCATGACCGAGGAGGGCTTCGAGCTCCTCGAGGGCGAGCACGCGATCATCCCGGTCATGTTCGGCGACGCCGTGCTCGCCGCCCGCACCGCCGACGCGATGCTCGCGCATGGCGTCTTCGTCACGGCGTTCAGCTACCCCGTGGTGCCGAAGGGCGCCGCCCGCATCCGCGTGCAGCTCTCCGCAGCGCACACCGGCGAGGACATCGAGGCCTGCGTGCAGGCCTTCGCCGCCGCGCGCGCCGAGGTGGACGCGGGCAGTCCGGGAGAGGATGGCGGGCAGGCGTCCGACGCCGGCGCGCCGGGCGCGCACGTGGGTGGCGCGTAATCCGGTACCACCTCGCGGGGTGCTGCAGGTCCTAGGCGCGCACGTCCCCGTCGACATACATCCAGCGCCCTTCCACCCGGACGAATCGGCTGCGCTCCTGCAGCAGCCCCGACCGCCCGGCTCTCCGGAACGATGCTCGGTACTCCACCACGCCGGCGTCGTCGCAGTCGCCGCCGAGGACCGTGTCGACGATCTGCAGGCGCCGCCACTCGACGTCCCCGTCGAGATCGACGGTATCCGGACGTGTCGATGGGTCCCACGAATCGAGCAGGTACCTCTCGAGCCCGAGAGCGAACGCCGAGAACCGTGAGCGCATCAGCGCTGACGCCGTCGACGCTGCCCCTCCCCGGTGGAGCGGCCCGCAGCATTCCCCATACGGCAGAACGGTTCCGCAGGGGCAGTCGTCGAGCGTCATACGCTTCCTTTCCTGACCGGGAAGGGTCGATCGCTCAGGAGTTCTCGTCGGAGACGCGAATGATGACCTTGCCGGTCACACCGTTCTCGACGGCGTCGTGAGCGGCGCCGGTCTCCTCGAGCGGAAACCAGGAGAGGGGGAGTCCGGCAGCCTTCCCGACAGGCAATACCCCGCTGCTCAGCGCCGCCGTGATGTCCTCCGCCGCAGCGACGAGCGCATCCTGACCCACCGTGTAGAGCAGCAGGCCCTGCCAGCGGACGTTCTTCGCGAAACTCGCGACCACGGGGGCGGTGAAGTCGTCACCATTGTTGTTCGCGTAGTACGCGATGGAGCCATGGTTGGCGATCACCTCGACGTCGAGCGCCGCGTTCTGCCCGGGAGACACCTCCACGACATGGTCGACGCCGCCCGGAGCAACCTCGCGGATGTGGTGTGCGAGGGAATCGTCGGGGTAGCGGAGCACGTGGTGGGCCCCCGCAGCGAGACCGAGCTCGGCCTTCGCGTCGCTGCTGACCGTTGCGATGACGGTTGCGCCCGCCCAGGCGGCGAGTTGGATCGCCGCGTGGCCGACGGCTCCGGCGCCGCCCTGGACGAGAACCGTGCGTCCCTCGAGGGCGCCGGGAGCGAGTCGCGACGGCCCCTGCTCGTGGACGGTCAGGGCGCGGTGCGCCGTCATCGCCGGTACACCCAGGCTGGCTGCCACCTCGAGATCGACGCCGTCCGGCAGGCGGACAGCCCGTTCGGCGGGAATCACGGTGAACTCCTGGGCGGTCCCCGTCGGGCGGCCGTGAGCAGCCAGGTAGATCCATACCCGGTCGCCTACCTGCGGCTCGGTGACGCCCTCCCCGACCGCGTCGACGACTCCGGCGCCGTCCTGGTTGGGGACTACCTCGGGGAACGGGAGGTCGCCGTCGGCGCGGGCCTTCCAATCCGTCGGATTCACGCCGGAGTTGACGATGCGGACCCGCACTTCGCCCGGACCGGGCGTCGCGACGTCCCGGTCGACGAGAGAGAGAACGGAGGAGGGACCGGTGGAGGAGTAGACGATTGCTTTCACGACTAGCCGGAACTATCGGTGCCCGGACGGTATTCCCCGGGCTCGGGGTCCGCCCTATCGACGGGGAGAGCACACCTGACGCCCCCCGGATGGGGGAGCGCCATCCTAGGATGACGGAATGAGCCCCCTCGAGTGCGACGTCCTGATCATCGGCGGAGGCATCGCCGGCCTGTCGCTGGCGTCCGCCCTGGCGCCGTTCGCCGGCGTGGTGCTCGTCGAAGCGGAGTCCTCGCTCGGGTACCACACGTCGTCCCGCTCGGCGCGCCAGCTCATCCCGAGCTACGGCCCCGGGCCCGTCGTGGACCTCACCCGCCGCACACTGGACCTGCTGGCCGGCGTGCAGTCCTCCACGGGACTGCCGCTGACCGTCCCGCGGTCCTTCCTGCTCGTCGGATCCGAAGCCGACGTCGCGGCGAAGGCGAACGCATCGATGCGCGGGGTGTCCCACGCGGAAGCGCTCGCGCTGTGCCCCCAGCTCCGTCCCGCGTCGTTCGAGGCCGCCGCGATCGACACGGACTGCGTCGGCACCGACACCGACCTCTTGCTCGAGTACCACCGGCGGAGCGCCGGCGACGACGGCGTCATCATCCTGACCGGGGCACCCGTGACCTCCGCACGCTACGACGGTGGCGGCTGGAGCGTCCGTGCGGGATACCGGGCCATCCGTGCCGGCGTCGTGGTCGATGCGGCGGGAGCATGGGCAGACGGCGTGGCGGAGCTGTGCGGGGTCGCACCGCAGGGCCTCGTGCCGCTGCGTCGCACCGCCGCGATCGTGGCGGCGGAGAACGCACCGCGGGTCGGAACGCCGATGGTCGCCGCCGCCGACGACTCCTTCTACTACCGGCCCGACGCCGACGGCGTGCTCATCTCGCCCAGCGAGGCGGAACCCGCCGAGCCGGGCGACGCACAACCCCGTCCGGGGGACGTCGAGCGGCTCGTCGCGTACCTCGATCGGGTGACGACCCTCGGCATCACGTCGATCCGGCGGTCCTGGACGGGCCTTCGGACACAGCGGGACAGCGGTCTGCCGGTCGTGGGCTTCGATCCCGCCCACCCCGCGTTCTTCTGGCTCGCGGGGCAGGGCGGCTACGGCTTCCAGACGTCGTCGGGCATCGCGGAACTCGCGGCCGTCCTGCTCACCGGAGCCGATCCCGAGGACCTCGGCGCCGATCCCGGACGGGTCGCGGCCGCCGCGGCAGCCCTCCGCCCCGCCTGAGCCCGACGACGGGATCGCCGTCGCCCGCAACGGTCCGTCACCGTGCGGGACGCCCGCCCCTCGCGCGGGGAGAACTCGTAGAGTTGGAGCCGGAGGCTCCGCGGCGCACGTGCCGGGCGGCCTGGTCATCGTCGGAGAGCCGCCCGGAGGCGGGCAGAGGGAACGGAACCCAACCATGTCAGCAGGTGGAGGCAAGAAGGCGATCATCGCGGCCCTCGCAGCGAACCTCACGATCGCCGCGCTCAAATTCGTGGCCTACGCGCTCACGCGCTCGTCGTCCATGCTCGCCGAGGGGATCCACTCGGTGGCGGACTCGGGCAACCAGGTCCTCCTGCTCGTGGGAGGCAAGCGTGCCAAACGCCAGGCCAGCCCGGAGCACCCCTTCGGCTACGGCCGGGAGCGGTACATCTACGCCTTCATCGTGTCGATCGTCCTGTTCAGCGTCGGCGGGCTCTTCGCCCTCTACGAGGCGTACCACAAGTACCAGGACCCCCATCCCATCGAGGGATCGTTCTGGTGGGTCCCGCTCGCCGTCCTGATCGGGGCCATCATCGCCGAGTCCTTCTCGTTCCGCACCGCCATCAGGGAGTCCAACCACACGCGGGGGAGCATGAGCTGGGTGCGCTTCGTCCGCACCGCCAAGTCGCCCGAGCTGCCGGTCATCCTCCTCGAGGACTTCGGCGCGCTCCTGGGTCTCCTGTTCGCCCTGATCGGCGTCTCCATGACGCTGCTCACCGACAACGGTGTGTGGGACGCGGCAGGGACCGCCATGATCGGCCTCCTCCTCGTCGCGATCGCCGCCGTCCTCGCGGTCGAGACCAAGAGCCTGCTCCTCGGCGAGAGCGCCTCCGCAGACGCCGTCGCGAAGATCGAGGCAGCCATCAGCGACGACGGCGCCACCCGCATCATCCATCTCAAGACCCTCCACCTGGGTCCCGACGAGCTGCTCGTCGCCGCCAAGATCTCGGTCGAGAGCCAGGACACCGGATCGCAGATCGCCGGTGCGATCAACGATGCGGAGCAGCGCATCCGGGCAGCTGTCCCGATCGCCACCGCCATCTACCTCGAACCCGATCTGTACGCTCCCCGCGCCACCGCCACGCCCTCAGCGAACGGGAGCTCCGCAGCGCCCCGACCGGACAGCGGGTCGTCCGGGCAGGTCTAGGATGGGCGCATGAACGTCATCGAAACGCGCCTTCCGGGCATCGGAGTGCGGCGAGAGATCGTCACGGGCTCCGGCCGGAGGGTGGGGATCGTCGCGCAGCGCGACGGCGACCTCGACCTCATCATCTCCAAGGCCGGCGACCCCGACGCGTGCGTCGCCTCCATCCCGCTGACCCCGGACGAGGCGGCGACCATCGGCAACCTCCTCGGTTCGCGCCAGCTCGTCGCGCAGCTGACGGAGGAGCACCGCGACCTTCCCGGCGTCTCCACGCGCCAGTTCCTGATCGAGCGCGGCTCACCGTTCGACGGCCGCCCCCTCGGGGACACCCGCATGCGGTCACGGTCCGGTGCGTCGCTCGTCGCCGTGCTGCGCTCCGGCCAGGTACAGGCCTCACCCACGCCCGATTTCACGCTCGCCGCCGGCGACCTGCTGGTGGTGGTGGGCACGTCCGAGGGCCTCGACGCCGCAGCGGACATCCTGCGCAACGGCTGAGCCGCCTGTGCACACGACCGCCCTCACCCTGATCGAACTCGGCGCAATCCTCCTGTTCCTCGGGATCCTCGGGCGGCTCGCCGGCCGGATCGGGCTCTCGCCGATCCCGCTCTACCTCATCGGAGGCCTGTTCTTCGGGCAGGGCGGGTTCATCGAACTCGACGGAGTGATCGAGTTCAGCGAGGTCGCCAGCGAGATCGGCGTGGTGCTGCTCCTGCTGATGCTCGGCCTCGAGTACACGGCGAAGGAGCTGGTGACAGGCCTCCGCCAGTCCTGGCTGGCCGGCATCGTGGACTTCGCCCTGAATTTCACGCCGGGCGCGCTCGTCGCCGTCGTCCTGGGCTGGGGTCCCGTCGCCGCGCTCGTGATGGGCGGGGTCACCTACATCTCGTCCTCGGGCATCGCCGCGAAGGTCATCAGCGACCTCGGCAGGCTCGGCAACCGGGAGACGCCCACCGTCCTCGCGATCCTCGTCTTCGAGGACCTCGCCATGGCCATCTACCTCCCCGTCCTGACGGCCGTCCTCGCCGGCCTCAGCTTCGCCGGCGGCCTGGGCACCGTGGGCATCTCGCTGCTCGTGGTCACGCTCGTGCTGGTCATCGCCCTGCGGTGGGGCAACGTCGTCTCGGCCGTCGTGGACAGCACCGACCGGGAGGTGTTCCTCCTGACCCTCATCGGCGCCGCGCTCCTCGTCGCGGGCCTCGCCTCCGCCCTCCAGGTCTCCGCGGCCGTCGGCGCGTTCCTGCTCGGCATCGCCATCTCGGGCGCGACGGCGGAGAACGCCGCGCGCATCCTCGAACCCCTGCGGGACCTGTTCGCCGCCATCTTCTTCGTCGTGTTCGGGCTGAACACGGATCCGTCGTCGATCCCTCCGGTCCTCGCCTTCGCGCTGCTCCTGGCCCTCGTCACGTCGGTCACGAAGATCGCGACCGGCTGGTGGGCCGCGGGACGGCAGGGCATCGGCAGGCTCGGGCGCGCACGTGCAGGCGCAGCGCTCGTGGCGCGCGGCGAGTTCTCCATCGTCATCGCGGGACTCGCGGTGGCGTCCGGGGCCGTCCTTCCCGACCTCGCCGCCCTGGCCACGACCTACGTGCTGCTCATGGCCGTCCTCGGACCCGTCCTGGCACGCCTCGCGGAACCCGCCATGGACCTGCTGGACCGGCGCCCGAGGAGGCGCCCGCAGGAGATGGCGGCCTAGGGCGCCGTCCTAGTCGTCGAGGATCTTGCCGATCGGCTCCCGCTTCTCCGCCTGGAAGGTGTCCTCCTCGCGGCCGTAGGCCCAGTACCCGGACAGGGAGACCTGCGAGCGCGCCAGGCCCTTCTCCTTGAACAGGACGTCGCGGAGGGCCTTCATGGCGCTACGCTCGCCGTGCACGAAGGCGTCGACGGTGCCCTCGAGCCACGGCCCGGCGGCGACGGCGTCCGCCAGCAGCGTCGTCGTGCCGGCCGGCCGACCGTCCCGCTGGAGCCAGTGCAGCTCGAGGCCCGCGGGCGCGACGAGGGGGAGGATGTCGGCGGCGCTGTCCACCTCGAGATAGGCGTGCCCCAGCGCGTGCGGGTGGAGCGCCTCGATGCCGGCCGCGATCGCCGGAAGGGCGGAGTCGTCCCCGACGAAGAGGTGCCAGTCGGCGTCCTGGTCCGGCGACCACTTGCCGGACGGGCCCATCAGCACGAGGGCGTCCCCCGGGGAGGCCTTCGCCGCCCACGGACCGGCGACGCCCTCGTCGCCGTGGACCACGAAGTCGATGGCGAGCCGCTGCTCGACGGGGTCGAGCCAGCGGATGGTGTAGGTCCGCTTCACCGGGCGGTCCTCGGCCGGCAGCGCGTCCTTCAGTGCCGCGAGGTCGTAGGGCGGTACCAGCCCGAGTTCCGGCTTCGCGAAGAGCAGCTTGGCGTACTTGTCCGTGGCGTCGCACTCCTGCAGGTCGGCGAAGCCCGGTCCGCCCGCCACAACCCGCACGAGGTGCGGACTCAGCCACCGGGTCTCCAGGACCGTGAGGACGGCCTGTGGGCGAGGGGGCTTGCGGAACGGTTCGGACACGGGCGAGGACATGGAGCGGCGCTTCTTTCCGGGGAGAGTGGTTAGCCCACCCTAACAAGCTTCACGGGAGGGGTGCTGGGAGCACGGCCGTCGCGGCCGCGAGCAGCGCGCCGTCGTCCACGAGCAGGCGGGCCGCCTCGATCTCCGGAGCGAGGTAGCGGTCCGTGCCGGGACCCTCGACATCGGCGCGCAGCCGGGCCCGCACGGCGGAGATCGGAGCGGAACTGCGCAGGCCACCCTCGGCGCCCGCCCCGCCGTCGCGCATGTCCAGGGCCCGTGCGGCCGTGAGGATCTCGATGGCGAGCACCCGGGTCAATCCGTCGATCGCCCTGCGCAGCTTCAGGCCCGCGGCCCAGCCCATCGACACGTGGTCCTCCTGCATCGCGGACGAGGGGATGGAATCGACCGATGCCGGGGCGGCGAGCCGCTTCAGCTCGGACACGATGCCCGCCTGCGTGTACTGCGCGATCATGTGGCCCGAGTCCACGCCGGGGTCGTGGGCGAGGAACGCATTGAGCCCGTGGCTGCGGGACTTGTCGAGGAACCGGTCCGTGCGTCGTTCGCTCATGGAGGCGACGTCGGCGACGGCGATCGCTAGGAAGTCCAGGACATAGCCCACGGGTGCGCCGTGGAAGTTCCCGTTCGACTCGATGCGCCCGTCCGGGGTGATCACCGGGTTGTCGATGGCGGAGCCCAGTTCGATCGCGGCGACGGATTCGGCGTGAGCCAGGGTGGCGCGCGCGGCGCCGTGCACCTGGGGAGCGCACCGGAGGGAGTAGGCGTCCTGGACGCGCGTGAAGCGGTGCCGCCCGGTCTCCGAGGTCAGCTGCTCGGCGATGAGCGGGGATCCCTCGAGGAGGGCTCGGATGGACCCGGCGGAGGCCACCTGGCCCGGGTGCGGGCGCAGCGCATGGAGATCCTCGGCGAAGACCGCATCGGTCCCCAGGAGCCCCTCCACGCTCATCGCCGCGGCGAGGTCCGCGGTCGTGAGGAGGCGGTGCAGGTCGGCCGCGGCGAGGACCAGCATGCCGAGCATGCCGTCCGTCCCGTTGATGAGGGCCAGGCCCTCCTTCTCGCGCAGTTCCACCGGGGCGATGCCTGCAGCGGCGAGGGCCTCGGCGGCGGGGACGAGCTCCCCGGACCGGGTCCGCACGTCGCCCTCGCCCATGAGCGCCAGGGCGACGTGGGAGAGCGGGGCGAGATCCCCCGAGCAGCCGAGGGAGCCGTACTCGCCGATGACGGGCGTGATGCCGGCGTTCAGCAGGGCGGCGTAGGTGGACGCCACCACCGGACGCACGCCCGTGCGTCCGGTGGCGAGGGTCGAGAGCCGTCCGAGCATGAGGCCGCGCACCACTTCGCGGTCCACCTCCGCGCCCGAGGACGCCGCGTGGCTGCGGATGAGGCTGCGCTGGAGCTGGCTCCGCTGGTCGAGCGGGATGTGCTTGGTCGCGAGCGCGCCGAATCCGGTGGAGACGCCGTAGTGCGGTGTGCCGTCGTCCACGAGGGACTCGATGACGGCGCGGGACGCGGCCATCGCGGACAGGGCGTCCGCCGCGAGCTCCACCTCCGCGCCATGACGCGCCACTGCGACGACGTCGGCGGGGGACAGCGGGCCGGTCCCGACGATCACGGAGGGGTGCGACATGGTGCCTCGGTTCCTGCGGCTCGGGCCGCTCTTGCCATTGAATGAAAAGGACGTTTCAATAAGTGAAATATACGGCAGGGCTGAATGCAAGGAGGCGACCATGGCAGAATCCTCGACCCGCACCGTCGAGCGGGCGCTCGTGCTCCTCGGGGCCGTCTGCGACGCCGGGTCGCTGACGCTCGCGGACGCCGCGCGGGAGACGGACCTGTCGGCGTCGACGGCCCTGCGCCTGCTGCGCACACTCGAGGGGACGGGCTTCGTGCGCCGTGACGCGCTCGGCGCCTACCGGCCCGGGCTCCGCGTGGTGCAGCTGGGAGCGCAGGCCCTGGGCCACGAGTCGCTCGTCTCCCTCGCCGAACCCGCACTCGAGCGCCTCGTGGACCGGACGGGCGAATCGGCCTACCTCAGCGTCCCGTCGCACGACGGCGAGGGCGTGTACCTGGCCATGCGCGAGGGCACCCACTCCGTCCGCCACGCCAGCTGGGTGGGCCGGAGCATCCCGCTCGCCGGGACCGCCGTGGGCGCCGTGCTGACCGGCAGCCCGGCCGCCGACGGGTTCGTCGTCGTCCGCGACGGCGTCGAGGCGGACGTCACGGCCATCGCCGCGCCGGTGTCACCCGGCGCACGGACCGTCGCCGCCCTCAGCGTGGTCGTCCCCAGCTACCGCATCACCGAGGCGGAGGCACACCGTATCGGTGAGCTCGTCGCGCAGGAGGCGGCCACGCTCCTGACGCGGCAGGACGCCGCCGCCCTGACCGAGGACCTGACAGGAGAACCAGCATGACCAGCAGCACGACGACCCCCACGCACGATCCCTCCCGCTCCATCCGCGCGGCCCGCGGCCCGCAGCTGACGGCGAAGAGCTGGCAGACGGAAGCACCGCTGCGCATGCTGATGAACAACCTCGACCCGGAGGTCGCCGAACGGCCCGAGGACCTCGTGGTCTACGGCGGGACGGGCCGCGCGGCCCGCAGCTGGGAGGCCTACGACGCCATCGTCCGCACGCTCGAGACGCTCGACGACGACGAGACGCTCCTCGTCCAGTCCGGCAAGCCCGTGGGCGTGTTCCGCACCAACCCCTGGGCTCCGCGCGTGCTGCTCGCCAACTCCAATCTCGTCGGGGACTGGGCCACCTGGCCCGAGTTCCGTCGCCTCGAGGCCGAGGGCCTGATGATGTACGGGCAGATGACCGCGGGCTCCTGGATCTACATCGGCACGCAGGGCATCCTCCAGGGCACGTACGAGACGTTCGCCGCGATCGCCCGCAAGCGGTTCGGCGGGAGCCTCACCGGCACGCTGACGCTCACCGGCGGCTGCGGCGGCATGGGCGGCGCCCAGCCGCTCGCCGTCACCCTGAACGGCGGGGCCGTCCTCATCGTCGACGTCAGCGAGGCGCGCCTGCGCCGCCGCGTCGCGAAGCGGTACCTGGACACCGTCGCGGACACGCTCGACGACGCCGTCGCGCAGGTCCTCGCCGCGAAACGCGAGAGGCGCGCGCTGTCCGTCGGCGTCGTCGGCAACGCCGCGACCGTCTTCCCCGAACTGCTGCGGCGCGGACTCGACGTCGACATCGTCACCGACCAGACCTCCGCCCACGATCCGCTGAGCTACCTGCCGGAGGGCATCTCGCCCGACGAATGGGACCGCGAGGCGACGGCCGACCCCGACGGGTTCACGAAGAAGGCGCAGGTGTCCATGGCCCTCCAGGTCGAGGCGATGGTGGGCTTCCTGGACGCCGGCGCCGAGGTCTTCGACTACGGCAACTCCATTCGGGACGAGGCCCGCACGGGGGGCTACGGGCGGGCCTTCGACTTCCCCGGCTTCGTGCCCGCCTACATCCGGCCCCTGTTCTGCGAGGGACTCGGCCCGTTCCGCTGGGTGGCGCTCTCGGGGGACCCGGCGGACATCGCCGTCACCGACGCCGCCCTCAAGGAGCTGTTCCCCGACAACGCGCACCTGCACCGCTGGCTCGACGCCGCCGCGGAGCACGTCGAGTTCGAGGGCCTGCCGGCGCGCATCTGCTGGCTCGGCTACGGTGACCGCGCGAAGGCCGGCCTGCTGTTCAACCGGCTGGTCGCCGAGGGCAGGGTCTCGGCGCCGATCGTCATCGGCCGCGACCACCTCGACTCCGGGTCCGTCGCCTCCCCCTACCGCGAGACGGAGGCGATGGCCGACGGCTCGGACGCCGTCGCCGACTGGCCCCTCCTGAACGCCCTGCTGACGACGTCGTCGGGCGCCACCTGGGTGTCCATCCACCACGGCGGCGGCGTCGGGATCGGTCGCTCCATCCACGCCGGGCAGGTCTCGGTCGCGGACGGGACCGACCTCGCCGCCCAGAAGCTCGAGCGGCTCCTGACGAACGATCCGGGGATGGGCGTCATCCGCCACGTCGACGCCGGCTACGAACGTGCCCGGGAGGTCGCCGCCGAACGCGGCGTGCGCATCCCCATGCAATCCTGAGAAGTCCCACCCGCCACCACCGGAAGGCATCCCGTGCAGACCGTCTCCTCAGTCCTCGACTCCATCAGCGACGTCGGCCGCGACGCGACCCGCGGCGGGTACTCCCGTGGCGTGTACACGGGTGCCGAGCTCTCCCTGCGCGAGTGGTTCGCCGCCGAGGCGCAAGCCCGCGGGCTGTCCGTGGAGACCGACCGCAACGGCATCCTCTGGGCCTGGTGGGACGCGACGGACAGCCGGGACGGCGCCCTGGTGACCGGCAGCCACCTCGACTCCGTCCCCGGCGGCGGCGCCTTCGACGGGCCGCTCGGCGTCGCCTCGGCGCTCGTCGCCGTCGATCTCCTGCGGGAGCGGGGCGTGCAGCCGAACCGGTCGCTCGCCGTCACGGTCTTCCCCGAGGAGGAGGGCTCGCGGTTCGGGGTGTCCTGCCTCGGCTCCCGCCTGCTCACGGGAACGCTCGACCCCGACGCCGTCCGCTCCCTGACCGACACCGACGGCACCACCTTCGCCGAGGCCGCGCGGGCGTCCGGCGTCGATCCGACGCACCTCGGCCGCGACGAGGAGGCCATCCGGCACATCGGCGACTTCGTCGAGCTGCACGTGGAGCAGGGGCGCGGGCTGATCGACCTGGACTCCGCCGTCGCCGTCGGCTCCACCATGCTCGGCCACGGCCGCTGGCGGCTGTCCGTCACCGGACAGGGGAACCATGCGGGGACCACCCTCATGGCCGACCGCGCGGACCCGATGGTCGCCGCCGCCCAGGTGATCCTCGCCGCCCGGCGGACCGCCGCCGAGCAGGACGGCGCGCGGGCCACGGTGGGGCGCCTCCAGCCGGTACCGGGCGGCACGAACGTCATCGCGTCCCGCGTGGACCTCTGGCTCGACGTGCGCCACGAGGAGGACGCCGTCACCGCGGCCCTGATCGAGCGGATCCACGGGCAGGCGCAGAAGATCTGCGCCTTCGAGGGGTGCCGTGCCACGCTGACCGAGGAATCCCGCAGCACCACGGTGCACTTCGACGGCGCGCTGCAGCGCACGCTGGGCAACGCGCTCGGCCGCTCCTTCCCGGACGCGCCGACGCTGCCGACGGGGGCCGGTCACGACGCGGGCATCCTCGGCAGCATCGCACCGACGGCGATGCTCTTCGTCCGCAACCCCACCGGCATCAGCCACTCGCCCGAGGAGTTCGTGGAGCGCGACGACGCCGATGCGGGTGCGACCGCCCTCGCGGACGTCCTCGAAGACCTCCTGTGACGCCGCTGAACGGCGGCGCGGGCCCGGAGCGCTGGCACGGGCCGGATCAGACAGCAAGCGGGCGGGATGCGGTCCGTGCCGTATGGTGCGAGTCCGCCTGGCTGGGAGGCGACGGCGTGGCGGACGCGGTCCGCGTGGAGGTCGACGCCGACGGCACGGTGGTCGGCGTCGCGTCCGGTGTCCCGGCGCAGGCGGGCGACGTCGTCCTGTCCGGTGTGGCCTTCCCCGGCGCCGCGAACGCGCATTCGCACGCGTTCCACCGTGCCCTGAGGGGCCGTACCCACGACCACGGCGGCACCTTCTGGACCTGGCGGGAGAGCATGTACCGCGCGGCGGCGGCCCTGACCCCGGAGCTCTACGAGGAACTGGCCACCGCCGCCTATGCGGAGATGGTCGCCGTGGGCTGGACCAGCGTCGCCGAATTCCACTACGTCCACCACCAGCCCGACGGCACACCCTACGGGCAGGGGGACTCCGGCCCGCACGCCATGGAGCTCGCCCTCGCGCGGGCGGCCGTCCGCGCGGGCATCCGGCTGACCCTGCTGGACACCTGCTACCTCGCCGGGGGCTTCGGGGCTCCCCTCGAGGAGGGGCAGCGCCGGTTCTCGGACGGCACCGCCGCGCAGTGGCTCGACCGGCTCGCGTCCCTCCGTGCCACGGTCGCCGCACTCCACCCGGCCCACCAGGTGTCCGTCGGTGCCGCCATCCACTCCGTGCGCGCCGTCCCCGAGGACCAGCTGGCCGTCATCGCCCAGCACCTGCCGGACGGGCTCCCCCTGCATGTCCACCTCTCCGAGCAGCCCGCGGAGAACGAGGACTGCCTCCGTGCCACCGGCCGCACCCCGACCGCCCTGCTCGACTCCTACGGACTCGTCGGGAGCCGGCTGTCCGCCGTCCACGCGACCCACGTCAGCGAGCGTGACATCGCCGTCCTCGCCGGTGCCGGGGCCGCCGTCGTCCTCTGTCCCACCACCGAGGCGGACCTGGCGGACGGCATCGGCCCGGCCGGCGACCTCCGCGCAGCGGGAGCGACGCTCGCCCTCGGCACCGACCAGCACGCCGTCGTGGACCCATGGCTGGAGATGCGGGCGCTGGAGCACGGGGAGCGCCTGCGCACCGGGCGGCGGGGTCACTTCGGACCGGAGCAGCTGCACGCCATCGCCTCTCTCGGCGGGGCAGCCGCGCAGGCCCGGCCGGGCGCCGGCTTCCGGCCCGGCCGCGCCGCCGACTTCATGGCCGTCGATCCGGGCACCGCGCGCACGGCCGGGTCCTCCCGGGAGCAGCTCGCCTACACCGCGACCGGCCAGGACGTCACGGGTGTCGTCGTCGGGGGAGTCCTCGTGGCGCGCGAAGGCGTCCACACCACGCTGGGGAGGCCCGCCGACCTGCTGGTCACGGCCATCGCCCGGCTGGACGAGGCGGCGCAGAGGGAGCACGAGCCTGGCAGGAGCCCGGCGGGCCACGGCCGGGAGCAGCACTGATGTCCGTCCTCATCACGAACATCGGTGAGCTCCTCACCTCGGACCCCGACGGCACCACCCTGCGGGACGCCGCCGTGGTGTTCGAGGGCGAGCGCATCAGCTGGATCGGCCCGGCCGCGCACGCCCCTGCCGCCGACGAGAGCCACGACGCCGGTGGCCGTGCAGGCCTCCCGGGCTGGGTCGACAGCCACACGCACCTCGTGTTCGCCGGCGACCGGACGGCCGAGTTCGAGGCCCGCATGGCGGGGGAGTCCTACGCCGCGGGTGGTATCGCCGTCACCGTCGACGCGACACGTGCCGCCGGCGACTACGACCTCACGCGACTCCTGCTGGCCCGGGTCGCCGAGGCCGCGGCGGGCGGGACCACCTACCTGGAGACGAAGACGGGCTACGGGCTCGACGTCGAGCAGGAGGCGCGCAGTGCGCGCATCGCGGCAGGCGTCGTCGACGAGGTCACGTTCCTCGGTGCGCACCTCGTGCCGCGCGGGGAGGACGCGGACCACTACACCGACCTGGTGTGCGGGCCCATGCTCGACGCCGTCCGCCCCTACGTCCGCTGGGCCGACGTCTTCTGCGAGAGGGGAGCCTTCACCGCCGAGCAGTCACGCCGCGTGCTCTCCGCCTCCGCCGCAGCCGGCCTCGGCCTGCGCGTGCACGGCAACCAGCTGGGACCGGGCGACGGCGTCGCGCTCGCCGTCGAGTTCGGCGCCGCCAGCGTGGACCACGTCAACCACCTGACCGACGACGACGTCGAGGCGCTCGCCGGTACCTGGGCCGGCTTCGCTGCGCGGGGCGAACCCGGCACGGTGGCCACCTGCCTGCCCGCCTGCGACCTCTCCACGCGCCAGCCGTTCCCGCCCGCCCGGAGGCTCCTCGACGCCGGCGTGCAGCTCGCGATCGCCAGCAACTGCAACCCCGGTACGTCGTTCACGAGCTCGATGGCCTTCTGCGTGGCCATCGCCGTCCTCCAGATGGGCCTCACCGTGCAGGAGGCGGTCCGCGCCGCGACCCTCGGCGGAGCGCTCGCGCTGCGGCGCCACGCGGGCCACGACGAGGACGGCCGGCGCGCGGTCGGCTCCCTGGCCGTCGGGCACCGTGCAGACCTGCAACTGCTGGACGCGCCCTCGGCCACGCATCTCGCATACCGGCCGGGCATGCCGCTCGTCCATGCCGTCTGGCGGGCCGGGAGCCGCGTGCGGTAGGGGAGGCAGGCGGATGTCCGCGGACTGGGAATCACCAGCCGCCGCTGGAAGGATAGCGCCATGACTGCCGAGTCCTCCCCGTCCGCTCCAGCAGCACCGGGCGGTGCCGTCCACCCGGAGCCACCCGTCCCGAGGCGCCGCATCACCGCCGAGCTGCTCATCGTCTTCGGCCTGTCCCTCGGACAGTCCGGTGTGTACGCGATCGTGAGCCTGGCCGAGAAGCTGACGCGCGGCCCCCTCGCCGCGCAGACCACCACGCTGAACCCGGTGCTCGACGACCGGCAGTACTTCGACCTCACCTACCAGCTGCTGGGAATCTTCTTCGCCCTGGTGCCGGTGGCCCTGGTCCTGTTCCTGCTCAGTGGCCACGGGGTCTCGGCGTTCCGACGCCTCGGCCTCACGTTCGAGAGGCCCCTGCGCACCATCGGATTCGGGATCGGCCTGGCGGCGGTCATCGGTATCGGCACGCTCGGGGTCTATGCCGGCGGCCGCGCGCTCGGCATCACCACCGCGCTGGTGCCCGCCGCGCTCGACACCTACTGGTGGACGATCCCCGTGCTCATCCTCTCGGCGGTCCGGCACGCCGTGCTCGAGGAGGTCATCGTGGTGGGGTACCTGTTCCTCCGGCTGCGGGAGCTCGGCTGGTCGACCCCGGCCATCATCCTCACGAGCGCCCTCGTGAGGGGCAGCTACCACCTGTACCAGGGGTTCGGGCCCTTCCTCGGCAACGTGCTCATGGGCCTGCTGTTCGCCTGGTTCTACACGCGCAGCCGTCGGGTGATGCCGCTCGTCCTGGCACACGCGCTCATCGACATCACGGGTTTCGTCGGATTCACCCTGCTCGGTCCCGCCATCGGGATCGGCGGGTGACCGCCTGAGCGAAGCCTTACCTTCGGTCATTGCGCACGCCGATCATGACTAAATTATCCGGTGGACGCGGTGTTACCGTGAGTCCGTTCAGCGAAGTGGCGGCCCCGATCGGGGCCTCACCGGACCAGCCAGGAGGAATCATGAGCGTCGTCACCAGTGTCTCTGAATGCAGCGTCCACAACTGCTCCTTCAACCACGACGGCTGCACGGCCGTCGCCATCACCGTGTCGGGCAGCGAGGAACACGCGTCCTGCGCCACGTTCATCGACACGTCCATCAGCGGCGGACTGCCCAAGATGCTCGCGCACGTCGGAGCGTGCCAGCGATCCGAGTGCAGCTACAACCACGACCTGCTGTGCAGCGCCCCGGCCGTCAAGGTGGGCCCCGGCGCCGAGGCCGCGGACTGCCTGACCTACACCCACGCCTGATCACTCCTCACCACAGCAGCGACACAGCAGAAGGGACCGGACATCATGTCCGGTCCCTTCTGCGTCCGCGGCGGAGGTCAGATCTCGATCCGGCCGTCGGCGGTCTCGAAGGTCACGGACATGATGCCCGGGGTTCCGTTGGGTGCGATCCACTGGACCTGGACGCCGTCGAGCGTCTCCTCGACCTCCGTGCCGAGCCATTCCGTGACGCGCTCGGACGAGCCGGCGATGGTGAGGCAGTCCAGCTTGACCGTTGCAGGACGGGCCTTCGACGGGTGCAGGGACTCGGTGCCCTCGTCCCAGCGGAGCAGATAGGGCACCTGCGGATCCGCGATGAGGCCCTTGATGCCGATCTGCTGCCAGGTCAGCTCCTGGCCGTCCGGGAACTTGCGGTTGCCGGGAACCGCACCGCGGCCGAGCCGCTCCTCGAAGGGTCCCAGGTCGTCGACGGCGACGCACCAGCCCATCCAGCCTCCACCGGCCTCGGAACGCGCCCGCACGGCCTGGCCGAACGGCGCCTTGTCCGACGCGGGGTGGTTGAGGACCTCGACGACCTCCAGGTACTGGCCGTTGACCAGCGGGAAGATCATGTTGCGGGTGCCGAAGCGGGGGTGCACACCGCCCTTCACCGGTTCCATGCCGAGCCTGGCCGAGATCCGGTCGGCGGTCGCAGCAAGTCCATCGGGTTCGCAGGCATAAGAGACGTGGTCCAGGCGCATGCCGATATTTTGGCACTAAGTGATCTGCGTCTCGACTAAGGCTTGCCTTACCCGTTCGACCGACCGCAGAAGGGGGTGAGCCGCTCCTTCACGGAGGGTCACACGGGTTGCCGGATGCGCCCCGATGGGCTTTCATGAATGCAGGTCATGAGTGCCAGCACGAAGCCCCGGCTTGCTGGCCGGCAACCCTCCAACCGCGGTGGGGTGCCCCGGGTGAAGACCAGGTTCGGCGCCACACCGGCGCCGTGCAAGCGCGGGCTCCTGCGGGCCCGGTCTCCTGGAACGGCGTCCACCGACGGGAGCATCGGAACCCGGCCGAGCCCCTTCCTACAGGGAGCACCATGTCCGACGATTGGTCCTTCGAGACACGCCAGATCCACGCCGGCCAGGTGCCGGACACCGCCACGGGAGCGCGTGCGCTGCCCATCTACCAGACGTCGTCATTCGTCTTCCCGAGTGCCGAGAGCGCCGCGAA
The DNA here is from genome assembly GCF_054510835.1 of Arthrobacter sp. TmT3-37. NCBI lineage: Bacteria > Bacillati > Actinomycetota > Actinomycetes > Micrococcales > Micrococcaceae > Arthrobacter > Arthrobacter sp. TmT3-37. The sequence goes on from NZ_JBTNDU010000017.1 coordinate 44,940, forward strand.
CCGGTTCTCGCTGACGGAACTCGCGCCCATCTACACGCGCATCGGCAATCCCACGCAGGAAGCGGTGGAGACGCGGATCGCGAGCCTCGAGGGCGGCGTCGGCGCGCTGCTCCTGGCCTCCGGCCAGGCGGCGGAGACCTTCGCGGTGCTGAACATCGCCGAGGCGGGTGACCACATCGTGGCGAGCCCGAGCCTCTACGGCGGCACGTACAACCTCTTCAAGCACACGCTGAAGAGGTTCGGCATCGAGACGACCTTCGTCGAGGACCCCGACGACCTCGAGCAGTGGCGCGACGCCGTCCGGCCGAACACCAAGCTCTTCTTCGGGGAAGTCGTGTCCAACCCACGGCAGGACGTCCTGAACATCGAGGGCATCAGCGCCGTCGCCCACGAGAGCGGGATCCCCCTGATCGTGGACAACACGCTGTCCACGCCGTACCTGATCCGGCCCATCGAATGGGGCGCCGACATCGTGGTGCACTCCGCGACGAAGTACCTCGGGGGCCATGGCAATGCCATCGCCGGCGTCATCGTCGATTCGGGGAACTTCGACTTCGCCCAGTACCCCGAGCGCTTCCCGGGCTTCAACAGCCCGGACGAGAGCTACCACGGACTCGTCTACGCGCGGGACCTCGGTGTCGGCAGCGCCCTCGGCGCGAACCTCGCCTACATCCTCAAGGCCCGCGTCCAGTTGCTGCGCGACCTCGGCTCGTCCGTGTCGCCGTTCAACGCCTTCCTCATCGCGCAGGGCCTGGAGACCCTCAGCCTGCGCGTGGAGCGCCACGTGCAGAACGCCCAGGCCGTCGCCGAGTGGCTCGAGGGGCACGACGACGTCGAGCGCGTCTCCTATGCGGGCCTCGCCTCGAGTCCCTGGTACGAACGCGGCAGGAAGTACGGGCGGAACAACGGCACGGGCGCGATCGTCAGCTTCGACATCGTCGGGGGACTCGAGGCCGGCAAGCGCTTCGTCGACGGGCTGGAACTCCACTCGCACGTCGCGAACGTGGGCGATGTGCGCTCGCTCGTGATCCACCCGGCGTCCACGACCCACAGCCAGCTGGGGGCGGAGGCGCAGCTGACCGCCGGAGTGCGCCCGGGCCTCGTGCGCCTCTCCGTGGGCCTCGAGAACATCACCGACATCCTCGCCGACCTCGACGCGGGCTTCCGCGCCGCCAAAGGAGCCTAGCCCTTCGTGACGACCTACCCTCCTGCTCCGCTGCACCCCGGGATCGACGGCGCACGCCCTCCGGGGGACGGGCTCCTGCGCATCGCGCCGATCGGTCCGCTGGCCCTGGAGACGGGCGGCACGCTGCCGGACGTGCAGCTCGCCTTCGAGACCTGGGGCCGGCTGAACCGGGACGGGTCGAACGCCGTGCTCGTGCAGCATGCCCTGACCGGCAGCTCGCACGTGGCACGCGGCGACTCGGAGGAGGAGGGCTGGTGGGATTCGCTCGTGGGTCCCGGCCGCACGGTGGACACCGACCGGTACTTCGTGGTGTCGATCAACATGCTGGGAGGCTGCTACGGCTCGACGGGGCCGGCCAGCCTCGCGCCCGACGGGACGCCGTGGGGTTCGCGCTTCCCCCTGATCACCATCCGGGACTCCGTCCGGGCCGAGGCCCTGCTGGCCGACCGGCTCGGCATCGGCCGGTGGCACTCGGTCCTCGGCGGCTCGATGGGCGGGGCGCGCGCCCTCGAATGGGCACTCATGTATCCGCAGCGCGTTCAGCGCTGCGCCGTCATCGCCTGCACCGCCGCCAGTTCGGCCGAACAGATAGCGTTCGCCCAGGCCCAGGTGCAGGCGATCCGGCTCGATCCCGCCTACCGCCGCGGCGACTACTACGACGGTGCCCCTCCGGAGGCGGGCCTCGGCATCGCCCGGCGGATCGCGCACATCACCTACCGCTCCGAACACGAGCTGGAGGCGCGCTTCGGTCGCGCGGAGCAGGACACCGAACAGCCGTTCGGCGCCGTCCTGCCCGCCGACCGCGGGCGCTACCAGGTGGAGAGCTACCTCGACCACCAGGCGGACAAGCTCGTGGGCCGGTTCGACGCCAACAGCTACGTGATCCTGACCGAGGCGCTGATGAGCCACGACGCGGCGCGCGACCGCGGTACGCTCGACGACGCCCTGGGGACCGCGACGGCGGAGTTCTTCGTCGCGGCCGTGGACTCGGACCGGCTGTACTACCCCGTGCAGTCGAGGCGCCTGGCCGCCGGGCTGCCGGGCGAGGTGCCCGTCCACATGATCTCCTCACCGGTGGGCCACGACGCCTTCCTGACGCAGATCCACCAGCTCGACGCGGACCTCCGGGCCGCCTTCTACACCCGGTAGCAGATACCGGTTGGGTTTCCACGGACCGGCACCTAGTCTTGGAGGTAAGCCTGCTTAGGAATTCGCGGCAGGCAGGTCCCGGGTCGAAGTCCCGGGACCACCGACGTCGAAAGAGGAGCTGTTCATGGAACTGAGCACCATTGGCTGGAACCAGGAAGCACGCGACAAGATCCTGCTGGACGCGGACCGCGCGCTGCAGGGGGCGGTCCGCGAGGCCGTGGAGACGATGGACGGCAAGTCCCGCGACGAGGTCTACGAATTCCTCTTCCAGAAGCTGCAGCCGCAATTCGTCGACTTCAAGCCGGGGCCGGACCTCAGCGCGTGCGCCGACGCCGTGGCCAACGGTGAGGTCTCCCTCGACAGCTAGGAACGACGGGCTGCGCCGCCGCGGGGACTGACCGCCCGGCGGCGGTCAGTCCGCAGCACCCGGCGGCATGCCCGGCCCGAAGATCGGTGCGACGTCCGGCCGCTTCGCGAGGACGCCGTCGCCCGACGACCGGTGCCGGAGCCTGCGCAGGACCCACGGCACGAAGTACTCCCGGGCCCACACGAAGTCCTCCGCCCGCGCCTCCCGCCACGTGCGGGCCGGGAGCTCCTTCGGATGCAGCGGCTCGAGGGTATGCCGTACGGCGAGGGTGTCGAGGACCATCGCGGCGATGGTGTGGTGCCCGAGCGGCGAGAAGTGCAGGCGGTCGGAGGACCACATCTGGGTGTTGAGCAGTTGCCGCAGCGCCCACATGTCCGCGATCACCGCTTCGTGGCGGGCGGCGACGGTCCGCAGGTTCTCGTTGTAGATGGCCGTCTTCGACCGGATGCTGCCGAGGACGGTCTCCCGGACGTCGGGTCCGGTGAACAGGACGACGGTCGCGCCGGACGCCGAGAGCGTGGCGACGACGGCGTCGAGCCGCTCGGCAAGCTCATCCGGATCGCCGCCGGGCCGCAGCAGGTCGTTGCCGCCGGCCGAGATGGTGACCAGATCCGGCCGCAGCGCCAGGGCGGGCTCCACCTGCTGGTCCACGATCTGCTGCAGCAGGCGGCCGCGCACCGCCAGGTTGGCATAGGCGAAATCGGTCTGTCCCCGGGCCAGTTCCTCGGCCACGCGGTCGGCCCAGCCACGATTGCCCCCGACACTGTCGGGATTGGGGTCGCCGATCCCCTCGGTGAAGGAGTCCCCGAGGGCCACGTAGCGGTGCCAGGGATGAGGCTCGGGGTTCAGGCTCGGATCGATCCCGGCCCCGTTGGGAATGGAATCGGTCCCGGGGGAGTCGGGGACTGCAGCAGGTGTAGGGCTCACCACGACATTCTCCAACTGTCGGGGAGCCGGCGCCAACGCAGATCGGGCGGCCGGTGGCCCGGGCGGACCGTGCCAAAATAGGAGCCATGACTGAACCAGCCCCCGGCACGACTGCGCCCTCCACGAGCTCCTGGGATCCGGTGGTCCTCTGGTCGAAGCCCGAGTCCGAGCGGGAAGGCACGCCGCTGCTCGTCCTGTTCCACGGCTACATGGCCAACGAGGAGGACCTGATGGGGCTGACGGACCACCTTCCGGCCGATTTCACCGTGGCGTCCGTCCGAGCCCCGCAGGCTGAAGGGCCGGGCTTCTCGTGGTTCCCGCTGTCTCGCGGGGCCGACTACTCGGTCGACCGCGTGGTGGAGAGCGTCACCGCCGTGGCCCGGTGGCTCGACACCGTCCGGGCTTCCCACTCCAGCGTCAGCCTCCTGGGCTTCTCCCAGGGCATGGCCGTCGCGACGTCGCTCCTGCGCCACCGGCCCGGCGACTTCGCCTGCGTCGTCGGACTCTCGGGGTTCATCGTGCCGTCCGAGGGCCACGCATTCTTCCGCGACGACGACGCGGCCGCCGCGCCCGTGCAGTTCTTCTGGGGCCGGGACCAGGAGGACCAGGTCATCACGCCGGAGATGGTCGACCTCACGCACGCCTGGCTGACCACGCACACGAAACTGACGAAGATCCTCTACTCGAACATGTTCCACAGCATCAACCTGCAGGAGCTCGCCCACGTCCGCGAGTTCCTGAGCATGACGGTCCTCGGGCGCCGCTGAGCCCGCGCGGTGCTCCGCCAGCAGGCCGGCCGGCGGTACTAGGACTTCGTCAGGCGCACCGTCTCGCCGTTGACGCTCACGGTGTCACCGGGATGGAGCTGGCGGCCCCGGCGCTCCTCGATCTCGCCGTTGACCTGCACCAGCCCGTTGTCGATCAGGGCCTTCGCCTCCACGCCGTCCTCGGCGAGCGAGGCGAGCTTGAGCAGCTGTCCGAGCCGGATCATGTCGTCGCGGATGGACAGTTCGGTGGTGGCTGCGTTCTCGGTCATGCATCCATGATGCCCGACGGCGGCTACTAGGCTGTACGGGTGTCAGATGCGCGTGTGCTTCCCCCAGCCGTCGGTTTCCCCCTCGCCCTCGCGGCAGGACTCGCCATCCCCGTCCAGGGCAGGATCAACGGAGCGCTCGGCACCGTGCTCGACGACGGCATCGCCGCCGCGCTGATCAGCTTCGGCACGGGCCTCGTGGTGATGGTGGTCCTCACGCTGGTGCTCCCGAGCGCACGGGCCGGAGCCCGCCAGATCCTCCCGTCGGTGCGCGAGCGCCGCTTCCCGCCCTACTACGTGGCCGCCGGTGCGATCGGCGCCTTCTTCGTCTTCTCCCAGTCGCTGACCATCGGGATCCTCGGCGTCGCCCTGTTCACCGTCGCTGCCGTCATGGGCCAGTCACTGAGCGGCCTCCTCGTCGACCGGGCGGGGATCGGACCCGGCGGCAAGCGCGCCGCGACGCCCATGCGGGTGATCGGCGTGGTGCTGACGGTCCTGTCCGTCGTCTGGGCCGTCTCCCCGCGCTTCGGTGCCGCCGGAGAGGTGACGGAGTGGCTCGTCCCCGTCCTGCTCCCTGTCGCCGCAGGCGTCCTGATGAGCTTCCAGCAGGCCATGAACGGCACGGCGGCCCTCCACTACGGCACGCCGCTCGCGGCCACCCTGATGAACTTCATCGCCGGCACCGCCGTGCTGCTGACGGCCTGGCTCATCAAGGTCGCCGTCGCGGGCCCGGGCAACCCCCTCCCGTCCGAGTGGTGGTACTACCTCGGCGGGCCCATGGGCTGCATCTTCATCGCGCTCGGTGCGCTGCTCGTACGCAGCCTCGGCGTCCTGCTCACGGGCCTGTGCATGATCGGCGGGCAGCTCGTCGGCTCCCTGCTGCTGGACCTGGTGTTCCCGGCTCCCGGCACCATCATCGTGTTCGCCACGATCGCCGGGACGCTGCTGACCCTCGGCGCGATCATCCTCACCACCCTGCCCTGGCCGCGGCGGACACGACCCTGACGACCGGTCCGTCCGGCCGGAGGGGCAGGCAGGGGCCGGCCGAGACGGGCCGGTGCGGAGCAGGACGGACCCGGTAGGCTTGCAGGGTGGCTTTCCGGCCCCCGCAGGGGTGGACGGCCCGTGCACGCGACCCCCACCTGCGGACCGCACCCAGCGGCCTGCTCAGAACTGGAGAAGAACCCATGGCAGCAGCCAAGTCAGCACTCGACCCCATCATCTCCCTCGCCAAGCGGCGCGGCTTCGTGTTCCAGTCGGGGGAGATCTACGGCGGTTCCCGCTCTGCCTGGGATTACGGACCCCTCGGTGCCGAGTTCAAGGAGAACATCAAGCGTCAGTGGTGGCAGACCATGGTGCGCGGACGCGAGGACGTCGTCGGGCTCGATTCCGCCGTGATCCTTCCCCGCCAGGTCTGGGAGGCCTCCGGGCACGTCGAGGTCTTCAGCGATCCGCTCGTGGAGTGCCTGTCCTGCCACAAGCGCTACCGCGCGGACCACCTCGAGGAGGAGTACGAGGAGAAGAAGGGCCGCGCACCGGAGAACGGCCTGAAGGACGTCACCTGCGCCAACTGCGGCACCAAGGGCCAGTGGACCGAACCCCAGGAATTCTCGGGACTGCTCAAGACGTTCCTCGGCCCGGTCGCCTCCGAGGAGGGCATGCACTACCTGCGCCCGGAGACCGCGCAGGGCATCTTCGTGAACTTCAACAACGTCCTCACCACCGCGCGCAAGAAGCCGCCGTTCGGCATCGGCCAGATCGGCAAGAGCTTCCGCAACGAGATCACGCCGGGCAACTTCATCTTCCGCACGCGCGAGTTCGAGCAGATGGAGATGGAGTTCTTCGTCGAGCCGGGCACCGACGAGGAATGGCACCGGTACTGGATCGACCAGCGCTTCTCCTGGTACACGGACCTCGGGATCAAGGCCGACAACCTGCGCCTCTTCGAGCACCCGCTCGAGAAGCTCAGCCACTACTCCAAGGGCACCACGGACATCGAGTACCGCTTCGGCTTCTCCGGCTCCGAGTGGGGCGAGCTCGAGGGCATCGCCAACCGTACCGACTTCGACCTCTCCACGCACTCGAAGCACTCCGGCACCGACCTCGGGTACTTCAACCAGGCGACCAACGAGCGCTACACGCCGTACGTGATCGAGCCGGCGGCCGGCCTGACCCGCTCCTTCATGGCCTTCCTCGTGGACTCCTACACCGAGGACGAAGCGCCCAACGCCAAGGGCGGCGTGGACAAGCGCACCGTGCTGAAGCTCGATCCGCGCCTGGCCCCCGTCAAGGCCGCCGTGCTGCCGCTCAGCCGCAACGAGGACCTCTCCCCGAAGGCGAAGGACCTCGCGGCGCAGCTGCGCAAGGGCTGGAACATCGACTTCGACGACGCCGGGGCCATCGGCCGCCGCTACCGCCGCCAGGACGAGATCGGCACGCCGTTCTGCATCACCGTGGACTTCGACACGCTCGAGGACCAGGCGGTGACGATCCGCGAGCGCGACACCATGGCCCAGGAGCGCGTGTCCCTCGACCAGGTGCAGGGATACCTCGCCGCGCGCCTGATCGGAGCCTGATGGCCCTCGAATACCGCGCCTGGCAGGAGGGGGACGACCTCGAGCTCATCCAGCTCTGGGGCGGGCCCGAGTCGGCGGCGGCCGAGCAGTTCCGCGGATCCTTCCGCACGCCGTCGGACAGCCCGTGGAACCGCTGCATCACCGTGGTCGACCAGGGCATCCCGGTCGCGGCCGGCTGCGTCTACGGCGCGGCGCTCCACCCGGACCGGCTCTGGTGCTACATCGAGGTCGCCGAGGACCACCGCAGGGCAGGCGTCGGCTCGACACTCCTCACGATGCTCCAGCACGAAGCGGCCGCCTCGCCGTCGGGCGTCACGGCGCTGCGCTCGAAGGTGACCCCCGGGACCACGGGCGCCGCCTTCGCCCGGGCGACCGGCTTCGGCACCCTCCAGCGTTCCCGGCTCGTCGTCGTCGGGCCGGGGGCGCTCGCTGCCCCCTCCTTCGACGACGCCGCCGGCCCGCAGCTCGAGGAGGCGGCCACCGGATCCGTGGAACTGACGCGGGCGCTCGCGACCTTCTACGAGTCCGTGCACGCGTGGGACCGCGCGGACATCAGCCTGGGCCGCGCGCAGCAGCTGTTCCTGGGCGATGTGAGCGGAGCAGGCGGAGCGATCGTGCTGCGTGACCGGCCGAAGGCCGACGGCGGGGCCATCGCGGCCTTCGCGGTCAGCTACACGCAGGCCCGGACCGACGACCCGGCGGACGTCCTGCTCGGCTACGACACGACGCTCGCGCCGCAGGAGCAGCAGGCGGCCGTCGCCACCATGATCGCCATGCTCGTGCACCAGTACCCCATCCAGCTCGAGGTCGACGACTCCATGGAGGCGCTGGTCGCCGTCGTCGAACCGCTGCTGGCGACGGGCGCGGCCCGGCTCGCCGGACCGGAGACACTGGTGGTCGCGACGGCCTGAGCGCCGGAAGCGGCCGGACACCACGGGCGCCACGCGACCGTTCGACGACACGGAGGGCCGCTCCCGGTCCGGCGACCAGGAGCGGCCCTCCGTCGTCCCGCTGCGTCAGCCGCGGTCGTGCCGGCCGGCCTTCCTGTCCGCGATGTCGGCCGCCTCGCGCTCGGCGTCGGTCAGGGCGCTGCCGCCGAGGTGCGCAGGCATCCACCAGGCACCCGGCCCGGGGGTCAGCGGGAAGTCGGCGATGCACGTCGTGATGCCGTCCTGCAGCTCCTGGCGCAGCTTCTCCGTCTCCTCGGCGACATCGAGCCCGGGCGCATGGTGGATGGCAGGGCCGATGTGGACGCGGACGGGGGACTTCCAGGCCCGACGGACGGAGAAGCCGTGGCCGCGCGTCAGCAGCCTGTGCGCTCCCCACACGGAGATGGGGATGACCGGGACGCCGGCCTCGGCGGCGAGCCGTACGGGGCCGGTCTTGAGCTCGCGGACGGTGTAGCTGCGGGACACACCGGCCTCCGGCAGGACCGCGACGTACTCGCCGGCGCGCAGCTTCGCGAGGGCGTCGTCGTATGCCTGGGCACCCGCCTTCCGGTCCGTGACCACGTGGCCGAGGCCGAACACGAAGGGGCTGACGAACCAGTGGTCCGCCGCACGCTTGGAGATCAGGTACCGCGCCTGGATGCGTGCATGGTTCCACAGGACCAGTTCGGCGAAGGCGAAGTCGAGGTACCCGAAGTGGGTGATCGCGACGACGGCGCCGTGCCCGGGCACCGCCTGACGCGAACGCCCGTCGAGGGGATCGGAGTCCGGCAGGTTCTCGGTGCCGGTGACCCGGACCTGCAGGCGGAGGGCCGCGAAGACGGTCTTGCCCGCGTACACCACGAACCGGTACATGCGGTCGCTCTGCCGCGGCTTCCATCCCATGGTCCGTTCCCTCTTCCGGTCGTCGGAGCGAGCGGAAGGGCCCGCTCGTACCGTGTCTGTACCCTTTGTACCCCGCCCGGCCGGACCTACGCCCGCCGGACCGTGCTTTTCCTGGGCGGGGGGCCGGCACGCGGGTACACGGTCCGCACCCGGACCCGGACCCGCACCCGGACCCGCGACGGGACCGGTACCGCACCCGGACCCGCGACCGGACCGGTACCGGGCGCGGGACTCAGGCGGTGAGGCCGAGGGGATCGGGAGCACGGTAGAGCCGGGCGGACGCCTCGAGCCGGCGAGCGTCGACGGCGGCACCTGTGTCGTCTGCGAAGTGGCTGAGGAGGAACGACGTACTCAGGCCGTGCCACACGGGGACGCTGCGAACCATGAAATGGCCTGCCCCGAGCATGCGCACGTAGTGGACGTCCCGGGCCACGCCCTGGGCGCGGCGGGCGAAGGACAGGGACGCCGTCGGACTCGTCCACCGGTCCTGGTCACCGTGCAGGATGAGGACGCTGCGGTCCCGCAGGGGTTCGACGGCGCTGGTCGGTCCGAGCCACGGGGCGAGCGCCGCCACGGCCCGGACCTGCGGATGGTCGGCGGCGGCGATGGCCGTCCGCCCTCCCATCGAGTGGCCGAGCAGGTAGACCGGCACCGACGGATGCGCTGCGGCGATGCGGTCCAGAGCCCAGCGGGCGTCCCCCAGCGCCGACTCGTCCGCGCCGTTCCACCCCCGGACCCGGTTGCGCAGGGCCCAGACGGCCAGGCCATGGACGGATCCCGCCGCTGCGAGCCGTGCCGCGAACGGACGCATCCGCAGGGGGCTGAGGTGCCGGGGCCGTACGGCCTCGAAACTGTCCGCCCGTCCGCCGTGCAGCACCAGCGCGACACCGCGGACGCCGTCGGACGCGCCGCTCACGGTGACGACGGGGTCGGAATCCTCCGCCCGTCCCGCACTCCGTGCCATCCGCCGTGCCATCCGCCGTGCCATCCGCCGTCCCCTCCGCCCGCAGGCCGTCCGTGCCCCGGCACGTAGAATCCAAGGGCGTGCGCGGCGAGCGCGGCATCCGCCTGCACGCCACCAGCAGGAACCAAGCTACCCGTTCGAACCAATTCCAGCCGAGGGACATCCGTGGGCTCCAGCCACCTCCATACCACCGGGAATGCCGAGCCGTCGGCCTCCGCGATCGCCACGCGGCGGCGGGCGACCCTGCTGCTCTCGGGTCTCCTCGTACCGCTCGGGGTGATCACCCTCATCGCGATGGTGCTGCTCTGGCCGAGCGGAGACCGCACGTCCCTGTCGGTCGCGAACCCGTATGCCACGGCGGAGGGGGTCAGTTTCGACCGCGGGACCGTCCTGGCCGTCCGCGAAGGGGACTGTCCCTCCTCCCGGCCCACCGTGGACGCGGGCGGCACCGCGCAGACCTGCACCATCGCCGACACGCAGCCCGCGCTCGGCGGCGACCTCGTCCCCGTCGAGGTGACGCCGGAGCTGGCGAGGACCGATGCGGTCGAGGCGGGCGACGAGATCCGCTACCTGAACCTCGCGAACGTCCTCCAGGGCGGAGCCGCACCGTACGTGTTCGTCGACTTCGTCCGCTCGGTGCCGATCGTCGCGCTCGCCGTCGGGTACGCCGTCGTCGTGGTCGCGGTGGCACGCTGGCGCGGCCTGCGAGCCATGATCGGCCTCGTCGGTGCGCTCGTGATCCTCGCGCAGTTCGTCCTGCCCGGGCTCGTCGAGGGCAAGCCGCCCCTGCTGCTCGGGCTCGTGGGATCCGTGGTGATCATGTACGGCGTGCTCTATTTCGCGCACGGCGTCTCCGCCCGGACCTCCACGGCGCTGCTCGGGACGGTCTTCGGCCTCGGTGTCACCGCGGCCCTCGCCGCCTGGACCACGGACGCCGCCCACCTGACGGGTGTGGGGGACGAGAACGCGTACACGCTCGTCAACGCGTCCGACGAGCTGTCCATCTCCTCGATCATCCTGTGCGGCCTGATCATCTCGGGCCTCGGAGTGCTCAACGACGTCACCATCACGCAGTCCTCCTCCGTGTGGGAGCTCCACGAGCTCGCGCCGAACACCTCCGGGCGCCGCCTCTTCGCCTCCGCCATGAGGATCGGACGCGACCACATCGCTTCGACGGTCTACACGATCGCGTTCGCCTACGCCGGGGCGGCGCTGCCCGTGCTGATCCTCGTCTCCCTCTACGACCGCGCCCTCCTCGACACCCTCACCAGTGGCGAACTGGCGGAAGAAGTGGCGCGCACCCTGGTGGGCTCGATCGGTCTCGTCCTCGCCATCCCGCTCACCACCGCGATCGCGGTGCTGGTGGTGAAGGCGGTCGGGCCGAGGACGGCGGGTGGTGGATCGGGCGACGGCCCGGCCGGGAGCGGGACGACGCCGGCGGTCCTCGCGGCGGGAGCGGGGACGCTGCCGCCGGGCGGGCGCCTCGTGGGGCTCGGCGAGCGGAGTGCCCGCCGGGCGGCGGAGCAGGACGCATGACGAACGCCTGGCGGAAGGCCGCCCGGGAGCGCAGGCGCACAGCGGACACCGCCACCGGATTTGCGGCGCCTTGCGACAATGGAGGGGTGACCGCAGTAACCACCCTCCCCGTCCCCTCCGGCGATCCCGGCTACGGCGACCCCGCGGCTGCGCTGCCCGAGGCAGCCGACGGCGCCCTGAAGCTCGACCTCCCCCCGCTCGCCCTGGGCGGCATCACCGTGGACACGCCGGTGATCCTCGCCCCGATGGCAGGCATCACCAACAAGGCGTTCCGCCGGCTGTGCCGCGAGTACGGCGGCGGGCTCTACGTGTCCGAGATGGTGACCTCCCGCGCGCTCGTGGAGCGCAGCCCGGAGTCGATGCGCATCATCTCGCACGACGACGACGAGAAGGTGCGCTCGGTGCAGCTGTACGGCGTCGACCCGAAGACCGTGGGGGCCGCGGTGCGCCTCCTGGTCGAGGAGGACCGCGCCGACCACATCGACCTCAACTTCGGCTGCCCCGTCCCGAAGGTCACCCGCAAGGGCGGGGGAGCGGCCCTGCCCTGGAAGCTCGACCTCTTCACGGGCATCGTGCAGACCGCCGTGCGGGAGGCGTCGAAGGGGAACGTGCCCCTCACCATCAAGATGCGCAAGGGCATCGACGAGGACCACCTGACGTTCCGCGAGGCCGGCAGGATCGCCCGGGACAGCGGCGTCGCCGCCGTCGCCCTGCATGGGCGCACCGCGTCCCAGTTCTACTCGGGCACGGCCGACTGGAACGCGATCGCCGAGCTGCGCGAGGCCCTGCCGGACATCCCCGTCCTCGGCAACGGGGACATCTGGAGTGCCGAGGACGCCGTGCGCATGGTGCGGCAGACCGGCGTCGACGGCGTCGTCATCGGCCGCGGCTGCCAGGGCCGTCCGTGGCTCTTCGGCGACCTCCGCCACGCCTTCGAGGGCAGCGCGGACCGGTACCGGCCGGGGCTGGGGCAGGTCGCGGACACCGTCTACCGGCACGCCGAGCTGCTCGTGGAGACCTTCGGCAGCGAGATGATGGGGCTGCGGGACATCCGCAAGCACATGGCCTGGTACTTCAAGGGCTACGTCGTGGGTGGGGAACTGCGCGCCAAGCTGGCCACGGTGCCCACCCTCGAGGTCCTGCGCGGGCTGCTCGACGAGCTCGACAAGGATTCGCCGTACCCGGGCCCGGACGCCGAGGGGCCCCGCGGCCGCGCAGGGTCCCCGAAGAGGACCGCGCTGCCCGAGCACTGGCTCGACGGCCGCGTCCTGGACGCAGCACAGCAGGCCGACATCGCCGCCGCCGAGGTGGACGTCTCCGGCGGCTGATCCGGGCTCCCGCCCGCCCCGCCCGATCCACAACGGCGCACGCCCGCGGGCCACTTCCCGATCGTTGCGCTAGAAAGGCATCATGAGCTTCCCCGAACAGCACGCCACCGGCTACGCCGTCGCCGACACCGCGCGGTGGGTGGAGGAGCCGCCCAAGAGCTCGCACCGGACCGACTTCGAACGGGACCGTGCCCGCGTGCTGCACTCCTCTGCGCTGCGCCGGCTCGGTGCCAAGACACAGGTGGTCGCTCCGGACACCGACGACTTCGTGCGCACGCGCCTGACCCATTCCCTCGAGGTCGCGCAGGTCGGCCGCGAGCTCGGCAGGACCCTGGGGTGCGACCCCGACATCGTGGACACCGCGTGCCTGGCCCACGATCTCGGGCACCCGCCCTTCGGCCACAACGGGGAGTCCGCCCTCAACGACATCGCCCACGGCATCGGCGGGTTCGAGGGCAACGCCCAGACCCTGCGCCTCCTCACACGCCTCGAGCCGAAGGTCCTCGCGCCCGACGGTGGCCCGGCGGGCCTCAACCTGACCCGGGCCAGCCTGGACGCCTCCTGCAAGTACCCGTGGGCCGCCTCGTCGGCACCCGTGATCGGGGGCCAGCGCACCACCAAGTTCGGTGCGTACGACGACGACCTGCCGGTCTTCGAGTGGCTGCGCCACGGTGCCCCCGAGGGCCGGTCGTGCCTCGAGGCGCAGGTCATGGACCTCGCCGACGACATCTCCTACTCCGTGCACGACGTCGAGGACGCGATCGTCGCCGGGCACCTGCAGCTGAAGTGGATGGACAGCGCGGACGCCCGCGCCCGCGTGGTGGGCTACACCCAGCAGTGGTACCTCCCCGGCAGTGACCCGGCGGCCGTCGACGCGGCGCTGGCACGCCTGGAACGGACGCCCGTCTGGGTCCGCGAGGCGGACGGCACACGGCGGTCGATGGCTGCCCTGAAGAACATGACCAGCCAGTTGATCGGCCGCTTCTGCCAGAGCGCCATGCAGTCCACGCGCTCCATCTACGGACCGGATCCGCTGACCCGCTACAACGCGGAGATGGTGGTGCCGGAGGAGACCATCATGGAGATCGCCGTGATGAAGGGCCTCGCGACGACCTACGTCATGACCACCGACCACCGCCAGCCGCTGTACGAGCGCCAGCGGGAGATCCTCGCGTCCCTCGTCGCGCAGATCCACGCCGACGGCGACCGCTCCCTCGAGCCGATGTTCGCGGCCGACTGGCGCGGTGCACCGGACGACGACGCCCGCCTGCGCGTCGTCATCGACCAGGTGGCCTCCCTGACGGACGCCTCGGCGCTCGGCCTGCACGAGCGCATCGTCGGCCCGGTCCCGGCCCTCTGGTAGGCGGGGCAGGGGCCGCGCTGCGACCGGGACGCGGCGAGGCGTTGCGCACGTCCCCTCCCGTGCCGGTCAGGGTGTCGGTGGGGCGGGCCTAAACTGGGTTCCATGGCCGGACTCATCAAGCGGGAAGACATCGATGAGGTACGCCAGCGCACCGACATCAAGGAAGTGGTCGACGCCTACGTCACCCTGAAGTCCGCGGGGATCGGCTCGTGGAAGGGGCTGTGTCCCTTCCACGACGAGCGGTCCCCGTCCTTCCACGTCCGTCCGCAGATGGGTTCCTACCACTGCTTCGGCTGTGGTGAGGGCGGCGACGTCATCTCCTTCGTGCAGAAGCTGGACCACACGTCCTTCAGCGAGACCGTCGAGAAGCTCGCCGCACGCATCGGCTTCGAACTGCACTACGAGGACGGCGGCACCGGGCCCCGCCGCGAGGACGTGGGCAGGCGGCAGCGACTGCTCGACGCCCACAAGATCGCGGCGGAGTTCTACCGCGACCAGCTCCTCACCCCGGCTGCCGCCACGGCCCGGCAGTTCCTGCAGGAGCGCGGTTTCGACCGCGCTGCCGCGGAGCAATTCGGCGTCGGCTACGCGCCGCAGGGGTGGGACACGCTCCTGAACCACCTCACCGGGCGGGGCTTCACCCTCGACGAGCTGAAGCTGACCGGCATGTTCAGCGCGTCCTCGAGCAATCCCGGCCGGTTCTACGACCGCTTCCGCGGACGCCTCATCTGGCCGATCCGCGACATCACCGGTGACACCGTCGGGTTCGGGGCGCGGAAGCTCTACGAGGACGACCAGGGGCCGAAGTACCTCAACACCCCCGAGACCTCCCTCTACAAGAAGTCCCAGGTGCTGTACGGCATCGACCTCGCCAAGCGGGAGATCGCCAAGAACCGGCAGCTCGTCGTCGTCGAGGGGTACACCGACGTCATGGCATGCCACTTGGCCGGGGTCGCCACCGCCGTCGCGACCTGCGGCACGGCCTTCGGCACCGACCACATCAAGATCGCCCGCAGGCTCCTGTCCGACGACGGCACCGGGGGCGAGGTGATCTTCACCTTCGACGGCGATGCGGCGGGCCAGAAGGCCGCGCTGCGTGCGTTCGAGGAGGACCAGCGGTTCAACTCCCAGACCTACGTCGCCGTGGAGGCGTCCGGAGCCGACCCGTGCGAGCTGCGGCAGACCCGCGGCGACGACGCCGTGCGCGCCCTCATCGCCGACCGCCGTCCCCTGTTCGAGTTCGCCATCAAGGCGTCCTTCGGGAACTTCGACCTCTCCTCGGGCGAGGGCCAGGTGAAGGCCCTGCGCCATGCCGCCCCGATCGTCGCCCAGATCCGCGACGTGTCGCTGCGGTCCACGTACACCCGTGAGCTCTCGCGCTGGCTCGGCATGCAGTACGTCGGCGAGGACCAGGTGGCCCGTGCTGTGGCCGCCGCGGCACGCCGCGAGGGCAGCTCCGGGCACACGTCCAACGGCCGTCAGCAGGGCCAGCAGGGGAACCCCGGGCAGCAGGGCGGTGCGGGGTCCGGGCCGACGGACCCCGCCGGCGCCGCGTCGGGGTCCCCTGCGTCCGTGGCGTCCGCCACCCCGGGCGAGCCGTACTTCGAGCGGCCCGATCCGCGGGATCCCATCGCCCGGATGGAGCGGGAGGCGCTCGAGGTGGTGCTCCAGCAACCCACCCTCCTCACTGCGGCGCAGTGGGAGAGCTTCTCCACGTCCCGCTTCACCGTCCCGGTCTACGAGGCGCTGCACAACGCGGTCCTCGCGGCGGGGGCGGCGGGTGCGGAGCTGTCGCGATGGGTGGAATCCGTGCGGGAGGGCGTCCCGGACGTCCTGCGTCCCCTCGTCAGCGAGCTGGCCGTCCGGCCCCTGCCGGCGAAGGACGCCGACGCCATGGTGATGTACTGCCGCGACATCCTGAACCGGCTGACCGAGCTGCGGATCACGCAGCAGAAGGCCGAGAAGCTCGGGCAGCTCCAGCGCATGGATCCCGCGGCCGACCCGGCCCTCTACAACCAGCTGCAACGCGATCTGATGGAGCTCGAGATGCAGCGGCGGCAGCTCCGCGAGGAGTGAGCCGGCCCCGATTTCACTTCCCCCCGGAAGCTATGTAAAGTAGTACTCGCGCTTTCCTCCGTAGCTCAATTGGCAGAGCATTCGACTGTTAATCGAAGGGTTACTGGTTCAAGTCCAGTCGGAGGAGCAAATATGCCCCTGACCTGTGGAAACACGGGTCAGGGGCATTCTTCTTGCCCGCCCGCCCGTGGCGCGCGGACACGACCTGTCGCAGAGGCGGCCGGGCGTGGACCCCCACGGGCTACCGGCCAGGAGGCTGTCAGGGGGCGAGCGTAGGCTGTGCCCATGGACAACGCGGGCAAGCTCATCCTGGTCACCGGAGCAACGGGATACATCGGCGGGCGGCTCGTCACCAAACTCGTCGCCGAGGGGCGCCGCGTGCGCGTGATCGTCCGGTCGCCACAGAAGCTCAAGGACGTCCCCTGGGCCGGCTCCGTGGACATCGTGCAGGGCGACCTGCAGGACGTCGACACCATGCGGCAGGCGAGCCAGGGCGTGGACACCCTCTACTACCTGGTCCACTCGATGGGCTCGGGGCGGAACTTCGACCGGCGTGAGGCCGACATCGCGGCCACGGTCGCCCGAGCGGCCACCGAGGCCGGTGTCCGTCGCATCGTCTACCTCGGCGGCCTGCACCCCGACGGCGTCGAGCTGTCCACCCACATGCGCTCGCGCACCCAGGTGGGCAGGATCCTCCTCGAGTCCGGCACACCGACCGTCGCCTTCCAGGCCGGTGTCGTCATCGGGTCCGGCTCGGCGTCCTTCGAGATGATCCGCCACCTCTCCGACGTCCTGCCCGTGATGCCCGCGCCGAAGTGGGTCCTGAACCACATCGAGCCGATCGCGGTCCGCGACGTCATCCACTACCTCGTCGGCGCACTCGACCTCGCCGAGGACCTGAACCGGACGTTCGACATCGGGTCACGGGAGGTCCTGACCTACGCCGAGATGATGAACCAGTACGCGGAGGCCGCAGGACTGCCGCGCCGGAAGATCCTGGCCCTGCCGGTCCTCACGCCGCGCCTCGCCGGACACTGGGTGAACCTCGTCACGCCCATCCCGCGCGCCATGGCCATGCCGCTCATCGAGTCGCTGCAGCACGACGCCGTCACCGCCGAACACGACATCGACCGGTACATCGGCGTCCCCGAGGGCGGTCTGACCGGGTACCGCCGGTCGGTGGACCTCGCGCTCGGCAAGATGCGCGGGGGAGAGGTGGAGACGAGCTGGGCCGGCGCCTCGCAGATCGACACCGAGGCGGACCCCCTGCCCTCGGACCCCCAGTGGGCAGGCCACACGGTCTTCACGGATGTCCAGACCTACAGCTCCACGGCCTCCCCGCAGCAGCTGTGGAGCGTCGTCGAGGGTATCGGCGGTGAGAACGGCTGGTACTCCTGGCCGGTCGGCTGGGCGGCGCGCGGCTGGATGGACAAGCTCGCCGGCGGCGTGGGCCTGCGGCGTGGCCGACGCGACGCGAAGGAACTCCTCACCGGGGAGGCGCTCGACTTCTGGCGGGTGGAGGAACTCGTCCGGGGCGAGCGGCTCCGGCTCCGCGCCGAGATGAAGGTCCCCGGCCGTGCCTGGCTGGAGTTCCGGGTGGCGCCGGACGGTTCCGGCAGTTCCTACTACCAGCGGGCGGTCTTCTTCCCGCAGGGCCTCTCGGGCAGGCTCTACTGGCTCGCGGTACTGCCGTTCCACGGCTTCATCTTCACGGCGATGGCCCGGAACATCGCCAAGGCGGCAGAGGCACTGCCTGCGGACGCGGAACCGGAGTCCGCAGCGGCCTGACCGCCTCCTCCCGCCCCGTGCGCAGGCTGCAGGAGGGCGGCGGCGTGCGGGCCCCTGCAGGTGTCCTCCGCACGATGCGGGCGCCACAGCGCGGCGCATCGGCCGGCGTCACTGCAGGGCCGGCACCGTCCTCGGGCGGACGACGACCCAGAGGAACGTCACGGCGAGGGCGATGCAGGCGGCCATGACCAGCGCCATCGGCGTTGCCGACTCGATGCCCTCGCCCAGCAGGCCGACGAGGGGGGAGATGACACCCGCCGTCCCGAAGGTCACCGCGCCGAGCAGCGAGGCGGCCGTCCCGGCCTGGGCCCCGTTGTTGATGAGTGCGAGGACCTGGACGCAGGGGAAGATGAAGCCCGTCGCCATGATGTAGAACCAGAGCGGGAGCGCCGTGCCCCAGAACCCGAGGCCCAACTGGTCGAAGGCGATGATGAGCAGCGCCATGACCAGCTGCACCACGGTGGCCATGGCGATCACCCACTGCGGACCGACGCGCCTGAGGACGCGCGAGCTGATCTGGACGCCCGCCACGATACCCAGGGAGTTGATCGCGAACAGCAGGCCGTACTGCTGCTCGTTCAGCCCGTACGGCCCCTGGAAGAGGAACGGCGACGCGGACAGGTAGGAGAAGAGCCCGGAGAAGTTCATGCCGCCGACCAGCAGGATGCCGATGAAGATCCGGTCGCCGAGCACCGCGCGGTAGCGCTGCACGACCGTGAGCCCGGACCGCCGGCGGTTCTCCCGGGGCAGGGTCTCGATGATGAACAGCGACACCGCGAGGATCACGAGCACGCCGTAGCACGCGAGGAACCAGAAGATGCCGGGCCAGGGGAACAGCAGGAGAAGCTGCGAGCCGATCACCGGGGCGAAGATGGGAGCCATCCCGTTGACGAGTGCCATGTAGGAGAGCATCCGCACCAGGGTGTAGCCGCCGAAGAGGTCCCGCACCATGGCCATCGCCACCACGCCGCCGCCTGCCGCGCCGATGCCCTGCAGCACGCGGAACACCATCAGCATGGTGATGTCCTCGGAGGACGCCGCACCGATGGAGGCTCCGACGTGGAGCGTGGTCGCGAGGATGAGCGGGAGGCGCCGGCCGATCTTGTCGCTGAGGGGGCCCACGAGGAGCTGGCCGCCGGCGAAACCGATGATCGTCCCGGTGAGGGTCAGCTGGACCGCGGCCTCGGAGACGCCGAGGTCGGACCGCAGTGCGGGGAAGGCGGGGAGGTAGAGGTCGATCGTGAAGGGGCCGAGGGCCGTCAGGGTGCCGAGGATGAAGACGTAGATGATCTTCTCGCGGCGGGAGAGGGTGTCGCCGGGGTGGGAAATGGTGCTCAAGATGCTGCCTAACGGAACGGGACGTGCTGCCGGGTGACGAGGACGTGATGGTGCGGGGACGGCATCGACCGCGGCGGCGGCCCGGCGACGACGGCGGAGCGGCCCTGCTGTGCGACCAGCCTCCCGGAAGGGAGTATTTGGTTGCTGCGGCGAATCAATGACCCTGCCATCCTATGCCGCCCGTCAACCCTCCGGGCAGGAGGCGGGCCCGTACGAGCGCTGGCGAATCGCTGCTAAGCACGCTTCGGATTGACGTAGGGTGAGGAGGACGGAACGAGCAGGGAGAACGGAACATGAGCGCGAACGACACCGGCCAGGACACAGGGCAGTCACCACGGCACCTCGCACGGGTCATCGGGATCACGGTCGCGGCCGCCGTCGGAGGGCTCCTGTTCGGCTTCGACACGGCCGTCATCAACGGTGCGGTGGACTCCATCCAGGCCGACTTCGACCTGAGCGCCAGTGTCCTCGGCTTCACGGTGGCCATCACGCTGCTCGGCTGCGCTGCCGGCGCCTGGTTCGCCGGAGGCCTCGCCGACCGGTGGGGTCGGAAGAAGGTCATGGTCGCGGCGGCCATCCTCTTCGCGGTCAACTCCGCCGGTTCGGCCTACGCCTTCTCCGAATGGGACCTCATGGCCTGGCGCCTCGTCGGCGGCCTCGCGATCGGCATCGCCTCGGTGATCGTCCCCGGCTACATCGCGGAGATCGCACCCTCCAAGTGGCGGGGCGGACTGGCATCGGTGCAGCAGCTGGCCATCACGATCGGCATCTTCGCGGCCCTGCTGTCCGACGCCTCGCTCGCGAACGCCGCCGGAGGCGCGGGTGGCGAACTCTGGTGGGGACTGTCCGCCTGGCGCTGGATGCTGCTGGTCGGCGTCGTACCGGCGGTCGTCTACGGGGTCCTGGCACTGATCATCCCCGAATCCCCCCAGTTCCTCATCCGGGCCGGTCGGGACGAGGAGGCCGCGCGCATCCTGTCGCGGGTCTCCGGAGTCGGGGACACCACCGGCAAGATCCGGCAGATCAGGGAGAGCTTCGAGCGCGAGGACCGGGCGAGCTACCGCGACCTCCGCGGGCCGGCCTTCGGCCTGCAGCCCATCCTGTGGATCGGCATGGCCATCGCGGCACTGCAGCAGCTGGTGGGCATCAACGCGATCTTCTACTACTCGACGACGCTCTGGAAGTCGGTCGGCTTCAGCGAGGGCGACTCCTTCACGACGTCCGTGATCACCTCGATCATCAACGTCGCCATGACCTTCGTCGCGATCTTCTTCGTCGACCGCGTCGGACGGCGGAGACTGCTCCTCATCGGTTCGGTCGGCATGGCCGTCGGGCTCCTCGCCGCGACTCTCGCCTTTTTGCAGGCCGACGGATCCGGCGAGGACATCACGCTCCCCGGCGCCTGGGGGCCCATCGCGCTCGTCGGCGCGAACCTCTTCGTCATCTTCTTCGCGGCCACGTGGGGCCCGGTCATGTGGGTCACCCTCGGCGAGATGTTCCCGAACCGCATCCGGTCGATCGCGCTGGGCGTCGCCACGATGGTCAACTGGGTCTTCAACTTCATCGTCACCCTGACCTTCCCGTGGGTCAGCGAGAACCTCGGCCTCTGGACGATGTACGCGGCGTTCACGGTCTTCGCAATCCTCTCCTTCGTCTTCGTCCGGACCAGGCTCCCCGAGTTCGCCGGCAAGGACCTCGAGGACAACGCGGAGCTGACGTCCGCCTGAGGGCGCCGGCACTAGCGCACCGGGAGCCCTGCGGTCCCGCATCAGCAGGGCCGCCGGGTGGCGGAACCCGGGCAGCCGCCCGGTGGTAATTTTGGTTCAGCGAATTTCCAGCAAGATCCACACGAATGGAGGCAGGGCCTATGAACAGCTCGGCTAGTACGCGCGGCAAGCGGTCCACGGGCTCGCTCTCGCTGTTTGGACTCCTCAGGCTCCTGGCACGCCTGACGCCGCGACAGGTCAGCGACGAGTTCTCGATCGCACTCGAGCAGATGAAGCAGAAGGGGATCAAGGCGGGAATCGCCGCCGTGTTCCTCGTGGTCGCACTCGTCCTCGTCCTGTTCTTCGCCGTCGCACTCGTCGTCGCCGCCATCATGGGCCTCGCGGAGATCATGCCGGCCTGGCTGGCCGCCCTGCTGGTGGCCCTGCTGTTCCTCGTGCTCGCCGGCATCCTCGCCCTGATCGGTGTGTCGCGCCTGAAGAAGCAGCTCCCGCTGGTGCCGCAGGACGCCATCCGCGGTATCCGCTACGATCTCGGCGTGCTGAAGGAGGGCCGCAGCTTCGACCCCGCGACCCTGGACGTCAAGAAGCCGAAGGACGACACGTCGGGCAAGGACGACGTCGCCAAGGACACCAAGCCCAAGGAGCCGACGCCGTCGTACGAGGAACTGCGCGGCCGCTCGGGCGAGCGTCGCACCCACATCGCCGAGGCGCGGGATTCCCTCGGCGCCCGCGTGGACATCGCGTCACGTTTCGGCAAGGGCAGGCACCGCTCGCCCCAGAGCGGTGCGGCATCGGACGGCTCGAAGGGCGACGGAGCGGTCGCCGCCGTCGCGGTGCGCCGCGACGTGCCCCACAACACGAGCCTCGCCGACCGCTGGAAGCCGCTGAGCGTCCTCGCCGCCTCCGTCGCGGCCCTGCTCGTGCTGCTGCGCAGGCTCCTCAGCAGGTAGTACCAGGCAGATCCGACGGCGGCCGCCCGCCCGTGATCCGACCCGCAGCACGCGGGGAGAGTCGCAGGAGAGCGGCCGCCGGCCTGCATAATGGGGTGGGGAGGCACGGGTGATGCGATTGATCGGGGCCGGGACACGGCCCGGCAGCGAGGGGACTGTTCTCTCGACGGCATGGACCCTGCCCAACATCATCACGCTCGTCCGGTTCCTCGGCGTCCCGCTGTTCGTCCTCCTCATTGCCCAGCAGCGCTACGGGGCGGCCGTCCTCACCCTCGTGGTCGTCGGCTCCACCGACTGGGTGGACGGCTACGTCGCCCGGCGCTTCAACCAGGTGTCGACCGTCGGCAAGTGGCTCGACCCGGTGGCGGACCGCACCGCACTGATCGTCATCGCGGTCACCTTCGTGGTGGACGGCATCGCCCCCGCGTGGCTCGTCTGGACCATCGTCGTCCCCGACGTCATCCTCATCATCAACGCACTGGTGCTGTTCCGCGGCCCCCTGCATCTGCCCGTGGCCACCGTCGGAAAGGTCCGCACGGCGTTGCTCCTCGTCGGAGCCCCCCTGCTCCTGCTGCACCGCGTCGAGGGATTCGGGCACGCCTGGATCCTCGCCGTGGCGCAGGGGCTGCTCGCGGCCGGGTGCGTGCTGCACCTCGTCGCGTTCGTCGCCTACTTCCGGGCCGCCCATCGAAAGTACCGGCTGGAGCGGGCCGAGCAGCAGTCGTGCCCGTCCTAGCGATCACGCTCGCGCTGCTCGGCGCGGTCTTCCTCGCGTTCGGAGCGCAGCGGCAGGGCAGCGCCGTCCGGGCGAACACGGGCGGCCTGTCCCTCAGCTCGTCCGGACTCGCGAGGCTCCTCGCCAACCCGCGCTGGCTGCTCGGCCTCTTCCTGCTGGGGACGGGCACGGCCCTGAACGTCGTCGCCCTGTCCCTGGCGAGCCTGACGGTGGTCCAGCCGATCGGAGCGATAGCGCTCGTGATCACCACGATCGTCAACTCCCGGGACCAGGGCATCCGCATCAACCGGCCGACGGTCGCCGCGATCAGCGCGTGCGTCGCAGGCAGTGCGCTGTTCGTGCTGCTCGCCGTGAACGTCACGCGGGCGAACCATGCCATCGATCCCGCGCAGGAACTCTCCGTGGTGCTGCTGCTCGGAGCCGCCGTCGTGCTCTTCGGCTCCCTCGCGGTGTTCGGCAGGCACCGCCTCAATGCTTTCGCCTACATCCTGGGGGCCGGCGTGCTGTTCGGGTTCGTGGCCGTCCTGACCAAGGTCGTCGCGAGTCATCTGCTCGACCCGAACGGCCGTTTCCTGCTCAACGTCCCGGTCCTGACCGTCGTGGCGCTCGTCGCGGCAGCGGCCCTCGGATCGTGGTTCGTGCAGAGCGCCTACGCCACGGGTCCGCCCGACCTGGTGATCGCGGGACTCACGGTGATCGACCCGATCGTCGGGATCGCCGTCGGCATCACCATCCTCGACGAACTCCAGCCGGACGTGCAGACGGTGACCGCGCTGGGCATGGGCGCGGCGGCCCTCGTTGCTATTGTGGGGGTCATCGCGCTGTCCCGCCATCATCCCGATGTCGTGAAGCGACAGCGCTGACAGACCCGTTGCAGTTCCGTCCAGCACACCGACGTAGGGGATCCACGCGTGAGTTACCCGGCTGATTACAAGCCCCTGACCATCCTGATCGCGGCGGACACGTACCCGCCCAACGTGAACGGCGCAGCCCAGTTCGGCTACCGGCTGGCGAAGGGCATGACGGGGCGTGGACACGACGTGCACGTCCTCGCGCCCCGGGACTCCAACGGCCGCAGCTTCACCGAACCGGGCGGGGACTGGACGGTGCACCGCCTCCGCTCGCACAGCGTCCCCACGCACGACTACTGGCGCATCTGCTACCCGTGGGAGATCAAGCGTGACATCAGCCTGCTCTTCGACCAGGTCCAGCCCGACGTCGTGCACATCCAGTGCCACTACATGGTGGGGGAGTACACCCTCTACGAAGCCGTGAAGCGGGGCATTCGCGTGGTGGCCACCAACCACTTCATGCCGGAGAACCTGAATCCCTTCCTGCCGTTCCCCGGGTGGCTGAAGAGGGTCATCGCGAAGAACTCCTGGAAGGACATGGGCAAGGTCATGGGCAAGGCGGCCGCCGTCACGACGCCCACGCCTTTGGCGGCCAAGGCCATGCACGACCACGCGTTCCTGACCGAGGTGCTCCCCGTGTCCAACGGGATCGACTCGTCGGCGTACGAGCTCCAGCCGGGCGAGAGCATCGAGCCGCACGACCATCCCACGGTCCTCTTCGTGGGGCGCCTCGCGGAGGAGAAGCACGTCGACGTGCTGATCGATGCCGTCGCCAGAACCCCGGAACACCTGCAGGTCCACCTCGAGATCGTCGGCGGGGGCGAGGTGAAGCCCGCGCTGCAGGCGCAGGCAGCCCGGCTGGGCATCAGCGACCGCGTGACCTTCCGGGGGCTCGTCGACGACGACGAACTGCGCAAGAGCTATATCCGTGCGTCGCTGTTCTGCCAGCCGGGTACCGCCGAGCTGCAGTCGCTCGTGACGCTCGAGGCAATGTCCGCATCCACCCCGGTCCTGCTCGCCGACGCCATGGCGCTCCCGCACCTGGTGTCCGACGGCGAGAACGGATTCCTGTTCGCGCCCGGCGACTCGGCGGACCTGGGCCGGCGCATCACGGAGATCCTCGAGATGTCCCGCGAGGACCAGCAGAAGATGGGGGCGGCGAGCCGCGCCCTGGTGGGCAAGCACGACATCGACGTCACGCTGGCCACCTTCGAGGGACTGTACTACGGGACCCTTCCCGCAGGGGATCTCCCCGGCGGCTCCGCGGTCGCCGAGGACACCGGGCTCGATGCGGTCCGCCTACAATGAGACCTGCGTCCGGTGCCCGGGTATCAGTTCCGGGAACCGGCGTTGCGGGAGCAGTGTGCTCCTGGGGGCTGTAGCTCAGCTGGTTAGAGCAGCGGACTCATAATCCGTTTGTCCTGGGTTCAAGCCCCAGCAGCCCTACCCTCGGGTCGATGACGGCCGATGCGATGCGTCACCTCCTTCCGGGCGGTGGCGCATCCGTCGTTCGGTGCCCGTCCGCTCCGGTCGGACTCACTGGCGCACTAAGTTACTCACGGGTAACATAGGGTGCAGAGCGTGCCGCGTGCGCGCCACCGTCAGCGTGGAGCGTGCTGGTCACCGACGACCAGAGTGAGGGGATCCGATGAGCAAGACGTCGATCGATGTCAACAACCTGCCGTACCCGGGCGGCGACTTCTACGCCTTCGAGGACCTGCTGTCCGACAAGGAGCGTTCCCGGCTGGCCGAGATCCGCGCCTGGCTCACCCGCGAGGTCCGCCCCCACGCCGTCGGGTGGTGGAACCAGGGCGCGTTCCCCAAGGAGCTCATCCCCCGGATCGCCGAGCTGGACCCGGTCAGCCCCGTCCACCGGCAGGGCTACTCGAATCTTTTCGCCGGTATCACCCATGCCGAGTTCACCCGGGCGGACACGTCGTTCGCGACCTTCCTGGGGGTCCACGACGGCCTGTTCACCGGATCCATCGAAGCCCTCGCCTCCCCGGAGCAGCAGCGGGAATGGCTCCCGGACATCTACGCCCTGAAGAAGATCGGCGCCTTCGGCCTGACGGAGCCGCTCGGTGGCTCGGACGTTGCAGGCGGGACGCGCACCACGGCCCGCCGCGACGGCGGCTCGTGGGTCCTGAACGGCGCCAAGCGCTGGATCGGCAACGCGACCTTCTCCGACTGGGTGGTCGTCTACGCGCGGGACCTCGCCGACAACCAGGTCAAGGGCTTCCTGGTGGACACCACCACCCCCGGATTCACCTCGACCAAGATCGAGAACAAGATCGCGCTGCGCACCGTCGAGAACGCCGACATCGTGCTCGACGACGTGGTCGTCTCCGACGACTACCACCTCAAGGGTGCGAACAGCTTCCGGGACACCAACAAGGTCCTGAAGGTCACGAGGCTCGCCGTCGGGTGGCAGGCCGTGGGCCAGCAGCTCGCCGCCTTCGACGTGGCGCGCCGCTATGCCGTGGAGCGCGAGCAGTTCGGCCGGCCCATCGCCAGTTTCCAGCTCATCCAGCAGCAGCTCGTCCAGATCCTCGGCAACGCGATGAGCTCCATGGGGATGATGGTCCGCCTGTCCCAGCTCGAGGACGCGGGCAAGGCCAAGGACGAGCAGTCCGCCCTCGCCAAGGCCTTCACCACGGCCCGGATGCGCGAGAGCGTCGCGGCCGGGCGCAACATCCTCGGCGGGAACGGCATCGTCGCGGACTACGAGATGGCGAAGATCTTCTCCGACGCGGAAGCCATCTATTCCTACGAGGGCACCCAGGAGATCAACACGCTCGTCGCGGGCCGGGCGATCACGGGTATGGCCGCCTTCGTCTAGTCCGTCCTCGGCCCGCGCCCGCGCCGCCCGACGGTGCAGCGGGAGGAGCACGGAGGGGCGCCGGTCCGTCACGAAGGCCAGCGGGTCCACGTAGTCGCCGTAAACGCGGACGCCCCAGTGCAGGCAGGGGTCGCCGCAGTGCCCGGCCGCCGGTCCGCCGACCCCGGACCCGGACAGGATGGCCACGGTGTCGCCCCTGCGCACCCGCTCACCCTTTCCCAGGCCGGTGGTGACGGGCTCGAAGCTGCTGACCCTGCCGTCGCCGTGGTCGATCGACAGCACGCCCCGGTCCACCACCGTCCCGGCGAAGGACACGACGCCGTCCGCCGGGCTCACGATGGTGGTGCCGGCACCGCCGGCGACGAGGTCGACGCCGCGGTGGCCGCGCTTCCACTTCTGCGGAGGTTCCTCGAACGGGCGCCGGACCCCCGGGGGCGGCTCCAGTGGCCAGACCCACTCCGGCACGAACGGTGCGCCAGTGGCGCGGTCCGTCGACGGGGCGGCGGGAAGACCGGAGCCGCCCACCGACAGGGTCGCCAGCAGCAGGGCCAGGAGCGCGAGCCGCGACCGGCCGGCCCGACGGGACCGGCCGGCCCGACGGGACCGGCGTCCACGCCTGCCCGGCAGTGATCCGGCGGAAGACGCGGCCGGGGGCGGGGGATGGCTGTCCATGCCCCGACCCTGCCGGAGCGCCTGCCCGCGCGGACCGGCCCGGGGGTCTATGTGGACGACCGGTCGCCCGTCCGGCCGTCCGCGCGAGCCGGATCCGGCCCTGCGCCTGTAGTACACTTGCATCAGCAGTCTGCTGCTCCCACTCCCTTCGTGCCCCCGGCACCGTCGCGGCATGGGACCGCCAGGCTGACTACGCGTGCCTGCGATTCAGTGCCCCTCGAGGGCGCCGAAGTTCCCGCCCTGCGGTCCGGTCCAGTCCGGTGGAGGAGGGGACGTCCACGACGACGGACAGGCACCAGGATGTATCGGCCACCCCGGCCGGTACTGAGACAACCGTCAACAAGCTGCCGGCAGCGCACTGCGCCTGAGCCGGAGCTGAAGAAAGGCAGACATGCCAGTCGTAACCATGCGCCAGCTGCTCGACAGCGGCGTCCACTTCGGTCACCAGACCCGCCGTTGGAACCCGAAGATGAAGCGGTTCATCTTCACCGAGCGCAACGGCATCTACATCATCGATCTCCAGCAGTCGCTGGGCTACATCGACCGCGCGCACGAGTTCGTCAAGGCCACCGTCGCCCACGGCGGAACCGTCCTCTTCGTCGGCACGAAGAAGCAGGCCCAGGAAGCGATCGCCGACCAGGCGACCCGCGTCGGCCAGCCCTACGTCAACCAGCGCTGGCTCGGTGGCATGCTCACCAACTTCCAGACGGTCTCCAAGCGCATCCAGCGCATGAAGGAACTCGAAGAGATCGACTTCGACGACGTCGCCGGTTCGGGCCACACCAAGAAGGAGCTCCTGCTCCTCAAGCGTGAGCTGACCAAGCTGCAGAGCAACCTCGGTGGTATCCGCAACCTGACCAAGGCTCCCTCGGTCGTCTGGGTTGTCGACACCAAGAAGGAGCACCTCGCGATCGACGAGGCCAAGAAGCTCAACATCCCCGTCGTCGCGATCCTCGACACCAACTGCGATCCCGACGAGGTCGACTTCCCGATCCCGGGCAACGACGACGCCATCCGCGCCGTCAACCTGCTCACCCGGGTCATCGCGGACGCCGTGGCCGAGGGCCTCATCGCCCGCAACAACCGTGCCAACGGCACGGAAGCCGCCGCGGCCGAAGAGCCGATGGCCGAGTGGGAGCGCGAACTGCTCCAGGGCAACGCCGACGCCGCGACCGCTCCCGAGGCGGACGCAGCACCCGAGGCCGGGACCGCCGCGCCCGAGGCAGCAGCCCCCGCCGCCGACGAAGCCCCTGCAGGCCTGCAGGCGCCGATCGCCGAGGAAGTCCCCGAAGCAGTGGCTCCGGTCACCGAAGCCGCGGCAGACGACACCAAGTAGTTCCCGGTGCGTAAGGGGTGTGGGTGAAACCACGCCCCTTACGCATGTTCCGCGGATGTTCGTCGCGGAACGTCCGTACCCCGGGCCGAGGCCCGCGGAAGCTCTTCGTAGATCCACATCAACTTAGGAGTTCATATGGCAAATTTCACTGCCGCTGACATCAAGGCCCTGCGCGAGCGCACGGGCGCCGGCATGATGGACGTCAAGAAGGCGCTCGACGAAGCCAACGGCGACGCCGACAAGGCCCTGGAACTGATCCGCATCAAGGGCCTGAAGGGCGCGACGAAGCGCGAGGGCCGCTCGACCGCCGAGGGCCTCGTCGCCGCTCGCGTCGACGGCACCGTCGGGGTCATGGTCGAGGTCAACTGCGAGACCGACTTCGTCGCGAAGGCCGGCCCGTTCATCGACTTCTCGAACAAGGTGCTCGCCGCCGCGATCGAATCCGGTGCAGCCGACGTCGCGACGCTCCTGGCGTTCGAGCTCGAGGGCAAGCCCGTCTCCGAGCACGTCATCGAAGCGGGTGCGCTCCTCGGCGAGAAGGTCGACGTCCGTCGCATCGCCCGCGTCGAGGGCCAGATCGTCGACGCCTACCTGCACAAGACGTCCAAGGACCTCCCCGCCCAGGTCGGCGTGCTCTTCGCCGTCGAGGGTTCCGGGGACGGGGCCGTCGAGGCCGCGCACGACGTCGCGGTGCACATCGCTGCGTACTCGCCCACCTACCTGACCCGCGAGGACGTTCCCGCCGAGCTCGTCGAGTCGGAGCGCCGCATCGCCGACGAGACCGCACGCGCCGAGGGCAAGCCCGAGCAGGCCCTGGCGAAGATCGTCGAAGGACGTCTCACCGGCTTCTTCAAGGAGGGTGTGCTGGTCGACCAGGCATTCGCCAAGGACGCGAAGAAGTCCGTCGCCACGGTCCTCGCGGACGCCGGCGCCAAGGCCACGGCCTTCGCGCGGTTCCGCGTCGGAGCCTAGCCCTTCGGCCCCAGCACGGTGAAAGGGCGGCCGCCTCCAGGTGGCCGCCCTTTCCTGCGCCCGGGAGGCGCACCGTATCCTGTAACGGGTCCGGCAACATCCCACACCCCGCACCAGCGGCCGTCCGGTCAGGCACGGCCCCCAGTTCTACGCCCGGGAGGCACTTCATGGACACCATTTCCACTGCACGGACGGGTGGCACCGGGGGCCGGCGCCGCGTCCTGCTGAAACTGTCGGGCGAGGTCTTCGGCGGTGGCAAGCTGGGCGTGGACCCCGAGACCGTGCGGTCGGTGTCGAAGCAGATCGCGGCGACCGTCGGCGACGTCGAGGTCGCGATCGTCGTCGGGGGCGGCAACTTCTTCCGCGGCGCGGAGCTCTCCCAGAGCGGCATGGACCGCTCGCGCGCCGACTACATGGGGATGCTCGGCACCGTGATGAACTGCCTCGCGCTGCAGGACTTCCTGGAGCAGGCGGGCGTCGAGACGCGGGTCCAGAGCGCCATCACCATGGGCCAGGTCGCCGAGGCGTACATCCCGCGCCGCGCCATCCGCCACCTCGAGAAGGGCCGCGTGGTCATCTTCGGTGCCGGCGCCGGCCTGCCCTATTTCTCCACCGACACCGTGGCGGCGCAGCGCGCACTCGAGGTGCATGCCGACGAGGTCCTGATGGCGAAGAGCGGGGTGGACGGCGTCTACACCGCGGATCCGCACAAGGACCCGACGGCGGAGAAGCTCGACACCCTCTCCTACGACGAGGCCCTGCGACGGGACATCCGGGTGATGGACCAGACCGCGATGACCATGTGCAAGGACAACAACCTGACCATGGTGGTGTTCGGCATGGAGGGCGAGGGCAACGTGACCCGGGCCATCCGCGGCGAGAAGCTCGGCACCATCGTCACCGCCTAGCGGCTGGGTGCGGACGGGGCAACGGCGCCCTGCCCGCGCCGGGGCACCGCACCCCCGTGAACTAGGATGAACCACTGGAACGGTTGCCGTGCAGCCGACTGCAGAGCGAAGGAGACATTGTGATCGAAGAGACCTTGCTGGAAGCCACCGACAAGATGGACAAGGCCGTGGAGGTTGCAAAGGACGATTTCGCGACGGTCCGCACCGGCCGCGCCAATGCGTCGCTGTTCTCCAAGGTGGTGGTGATGTACTACGGCGCGCCCACCCCCCTGCAGCAGCTGGCGTCCTTCCAGAACCCGGAAGCCCGCACCCTGCTCATCACACCCTTCGACCGCACGGCCCTCAACGACATCGAGCGGGCCCTGCGCGACTCCGACCTCGGCGCGAACCCCTCCAACGACGGCAACGTGATCCGCGTGGTCCTGCCCGAGCTGACGCAGGAGCGCCGCAAGGAATACGTGAAGCTGGTGAAGACGAAGGCCGAGGATGCCAAGATCTCCATCCGCAACATCCGGCGCAAGGCGAAGGACGGCATCGACAAGGCGGTCAAGGACGGCGACTCCGGCGAGGACGAGGGCTCGCGTGCGGAGAAGGAACTCGACGCGCTGACGAAGTCCCGCGTCGATCTCGTCGACGAGCTGCTGAAGCGCAAGGAAGCCGAGCTGCTCGAGGTCTGATGGCAGCCCTCGATCGTCCCGGCGCGGGCAACGGGCACACACCAGCACCCGCCGCCGGGACAGACGACACCCGCGCCGTCGTCGTCGCGACCGGCGCCGCGCCGACGGACGCGGAGGTCCCGGCGCGTTCCACCGCCGGAACCCGTGCGGCGCGACGGGACCGGCGGTCGACGGGCGGCCTGTTCCGCCGCCGCCGGCCGATCAGGGAGCCGGGGCAGCCGTCGCGTGCGGGCCGCAACCTGCCCGCCGCGATCGGTGTGGGCGCCGGCCTCCTGGTCCCCGTCCTGGCGGGTCTGTTCTTCTTCCCGATCGTGTTCGTGGGCATCGTGACCCTGTTCGGAGCGGTCGGGGTGTGGGAGATCTGCCGAGCGCTCGAACTCCGGCGCATCCGCGTCCCCCTGGTGCCCACCCTGGCCGGCGCCCTGGTCCTTCCGTTCTCGGCCTACTTCGGCGGGGCGGAGGGACTGGCCGTGGCCGCCGTCTTCTCCGTGCTCGGACTCTTCCTGTGGCGGGCACTCGATCCGGCGCCCGATGCCGCGAAGAGCCTCATGGCCGGGACCTTCACGGTGCTGTGGGTGCCGTTCATGCTCAGCTTCGCGATGCTGCTGATGCGGGCCGAGGGCGGCTTCCTCGTCATCGCCACCCTGCTGCTGCTCGTGGTCGCGAACGACACGTTCGGCTACCTGATCGGCGCGTTCTTCGGCAAGCACGCCATGGCGCCGAAGATCAGCCCCAAGAAGTCCTGGGAGGGCTTCGGCGGGTCCATCGGCGGGGCGTTCGTCGTCGGCGGCCTCTGCGCCGTCTTCCTGCTCGGTCAGCCGCTGTGGATCGGGCTGGCCCTCGCCGTCGCGATCGTGGCATCGGCCACCGCGGGCGACCTGGCCGAATCGATGATCAAGCGTGAACTCGGCGTCAAGGACATGGGCACCATTCTGCCCGGGCACGGAGGCGTGATGGACCGCCTCGACTCGATCGTCTTCGCGTCCCCGGTGGCGTACCTGCTGTCCGCTACATTGGTACCGGGATTGCTGTAACCGCGGGCCGGAGGGCGGATCCTGGAGCCGTCGGCTCCACGGCGTCCCAGGTGGGCCACGGGCCCCGGCAGGTTCCAGGAGAAGGACAACACAGCATGGTCGTGGCTCGCCCGGGTAGCTCCCCGTTCGCACGCGTGGGACGCCGGGAGATCGGCTACGACACCGCCCAGGTGGACCGCTTCCTGGCCACGGTGCGCCGGCAGTACACCGCCCAGGAGCCCGACGGCGGCCTCACCAGCAGGGACATCCGCACCATGGCCTTCGACCCCGCGCGGGGCGGGTACGAACCCCGGGCCGTGGACGCGGCACTGGACCGGTTCGAGGACTCCCTCGCGCAGCGGGAACGTGACGCGCTGATCGCGGCGCAGGGCGAGGACGCGTGGCTCCGCCGGATCGGACGGACCGCCGCGGTACTCCGCAGGCGCCTGCACCGCCCGGCGGGGGAACGCTTCCGCCGGCCGACGAAGGCGAGGAGCGCGAGCTACGCCGTCGAGGACGTCGACCGCCTCTGCGACGAGCTCCTCCGGTACCTCGAGCACGATCTGCCCCTGAGCGTCGACGTCGTCCGCCGTGCCGTGTTCCGTGAGGCCAGGGGAGCGGACGGCTACGAGGAGAACCAGGTGGACGTGTTCCTCGACCGGGTCGTGGAACTCATGGCGGCCATCGACTGACGGACGCGCCGGGACGCTCACGCAAGCCGGCGGACCGCCCGCCGCGGGGATCGCCCTACCGCGGCTCCGGAGTATGCAGCCGGGCCAGCACGCGCGACGTCGACGCCGGGCGCCGCCCCGCCGTCGCCCGGGACACCAGCACCATGGTGACGAACGCCGTCGGGACCGTCCAGAGCGCGGGCTGGCTCAGCGCCACCCACTGCCCATTCGTCCCCGGGCCGAGGAGCGCCGAGGCCATGATCGCCCCGCCGCAGAGGACGGCGCCCGCGAGCATCCCGGCGATCGCCCCGGCATCGGTCAGGCCCCGCCACCAGATCCCCAGCAGCAGCAGGGGACACAGGGTGGAGGCGGTGAAGGCGAAGACGGACCCGACGCTGCCGGCCAGGGCGAGGCTGTCCGTCATCAGGGCGACCACGAGCGGGACGAGGGCGGACAGCAGGGCGGCGCGCCGGAAACCCCGGACGCTGCCCTGGAAGAACTCCTGGCTGACCACTCCGGCGAGCGAGACCACGAGCCCGCTCGTCGTCGACAGGAACGCCGCGAAGGCTCCCGCGGTCACGAGGGCCGAGAGGAGGTCACCCGTGGCGCCGTCGACGATGCGGCCGGGCAGCAGGAGGACGGTGGCGTCCGCCGCGCCCCCTGCCGCGAGTTCCGGGGTGTGGATCCTGCCGAGGATCCCGTACACGGTGGGGAAGAGGTAGAACACGGAGAGCAGGCCGAGGACGATCAGGGTGGTCCTGCGCGCCGACGCCCCGTCCGGGTTCGTGTAGAAGCGGACCAGCACGTGCGGCAGCCCGAGCGTCCCGAACAGGAGGGCGATGACGAGCGAGATGGTGCCGTAGAGCGACGCGTCCGCCGTCGTGTCGAGGTCCGCCGTGAAGGCACGCCCACCGTCCGTGATCGGCAGGCCCTCCGAGCCGAGGTGCACGAGGACGAACACGACCGGCACGGCGAGGGCCGTCAGCTTCAGCCAGTACTGGAAGGCCTGCACGAAGGTGATCGAGCGCATCCCGCCGGTCACGACGCTGAGGCACACCACCACGACGACGGCCAGCGGCCCCACCCAGGCGGGCAGGCCCGTGGTGATGCTCACCGTCAGGGCGGCGCCGTGCAGCTGCGGCACGATGTAGAGCCAGCCGACGACGACCACGAGCAGGCTGGTCACGCGGCGCACGAGCAGCGAGTCCAGGCGCGCCTGGGCGAAGTCCGGGATGGTGTAGGCGCCGGACCGGCGCAGGGGGGCGGCGACGAACAGCAGGAGCATGAGGTACCCGGCGGTGTACCCGATGGGGAACCAGAGGGCATCCACCCCCGAGACCAGGATCAGGCCGGCGATGCCGAGGAAGCTCGCCGCGGAGAGGTACTCGCCGCCGATCGCCGAGGCGTTCCACCATGGGCGGACGGTTCGCGACGCGACGTAGAAGTCCCCGGTGGTGCGCGAGATCCGCAGGCCGTAGATGCCGATCAGCAGGGTGCTGAGCGCCACGAGGACGAGCGCCGTGTAGCCGATGGCCGGGCTCAGCTGCAGGGCCCCGCCGTCCAGTGCCTCACTCATCGTCGACGAGATCCTGGAAACGTCGCTCGTTCCGCGACGCGCTGCGCACGTAGAGGACGGCGCAGCCGATCACGAGGGGATAGACACCGAGGCCCAGGAGCAGCCAGGGGACGGGGACGGTCAGGACCGTCATCCCGTCGATGTCGGGGAACACCGCGAGCAGCACCGGGATGCCGATGAGGATCACCAGGAACCCTCCGGCCACCACGAGGGCCAGGCGCAGCTGGGACCGGATCAGGGACGCGACGAACAGCTGGCCCACCTCGGACTGCTCGGCCATCTCGCGGGAGACCGGGAAGGAGGCGCCCGTGGCGCGCGCCGCCGTCCGGGGGGCGGTGACGCGGACCCGACGGGACTTCTCGGGCCGCTCCTCGGTCACGGGGCCGTCCCGGGCAGGGCGGCAGGGGGCGTACGCGGGTCCATGCAGCGCCCGTCAGTGGCTCGGCCGCAGCCGGGTGGCTTCGAGCTTCTCCCGCACATCGGGCAGGTGCCGGCGGCTCACGGGCAGCTCGGCGTCCCCCACGAACAGGCTCGCCCGCCCGGCGCCGATCCGCACCTTCCGCACCTGGTCCATCGCCACGAGGTAGGAGCGGTGCGTGCGGAGGAACCCCGCCTCGGCCCACTGCCGCTCGAGATCGTTGAGCGGGATGCGGATGAGGTAGC
The DNA here is from genome assembly GCF_054510835.1 of Arthrobacter sp. TmT3-37. Taxonomy (NCBI): domain Bacteria; kingdom Bacillati; phylum Actinomycetota; class Actinomycetes; order Micrococcales; family Micrococcaceae; genus Arthrobacter; species Arthrobacter sp. TmT3-37. The sequence continues at coordinate 79,994 of NZ_JBTNDU010000017.1, forward strand.
TCGCCTCGGAGGTGTGCAGGCGCGCGTAGTCGCCCTGCGCCTGGACGTACCGCACGTCGTCGCGCCGGATCATCCGGCTCACGCCGCCCTGGTCGACGGTGATGACCTCGGGCGCCGCCGTCGCCCCCTCCATGAGTTCGCACACGCGGCGCACGGACTCCGCGAGCCGTTCGGTCCGGACGGGCTTCAGGAGGTAGTCGACGGCACGCAGCTCGAACGCCTCGAGGGCGCGGTCCTCGTCGGCGGTGACGAAGACGACGGCGGGCGGCCGGCTGAAGCGGGAGATCACGCGGGCGATGTCGAGACCGGACAGCGACGGCATGTGGATGTCGAGGAACAGGGCGTCCACGCTGTGCTGCTCGAGGGCCCTCAGGGCCTCTGCTCCGCTCGACGCGCGGTGGATCGTCCCGATCCGGGCGTCCTTGCCGAGCAGGAATGCCAGTTCCTCGACGGCGGGGAGCTCATCGTCGGCGATGATGACATTGACCATGGATCCTAGGTTACGCGTCTCACGCCTGGTGATCGGGCTGCGACTTGGGCACGCGCATGGTGATGAGGGTGCCTGCGCCGGGCGCGGTGTCGATGATCAGGCCGTGGTCGTCGCCGTACACCTGGCGCAGGCGGGAATCGACGTTGCGCAGGCCCACGTGGACGCCCTCGGTGTGGCCGGCGAGGACGGACCGGAGGTGCTCCGGCTCGATCCCGACGCCGTCGTCCTCGATGGTCACCTCGGCGAACGGGCCGACGTCGTGCGCGGTGATCGTGATGTTCCCGACGCCGTCGCGGGAGTCCAGCCCGTGGCGCACCGCGTTCTCGACCAGCGGCTGGAGGCTGAGGAACGGGATCACCGTGCTGAGGACCTCGGGACCGATCTCCAGGGTGACATTGAGCCGGTCCCCGAAGCGGGCACGTTCGAGCAGGAGGTAGCGGTCGATGCTGCGCAGCTCCTCCGCCACCGTGGTGAAGTCGCCGTGGCGGCGGAAGGAGTAGCGCGTGAAGTCGGCGAACTCGACCACGAGCTCCCGGGCCCGCTGCGGGTCCGTGGTGATGAAGGACGCGATGGCGTTGAGCGAGTTGTAGATGAAGTGCGGGCTGATCTGGGCCCGGAGGGCGCGCACCTCCGCTTCGGCCAGGAGCCGCCGGGACGAGTCCAGTTCCGCGAGTTCCACCTGCGTGGAGACCCACCCGGCCAGCTCGTTGGTGGCCCGCACGAGACCCGCGTCGACGTCGCCCGCGAAGGCGCCGACCGTGCCCACCACACGGTCGTCCACGCGCACCGGCGAGAGGACGAGTTCGCCGAGGTCCGTCAGCCCCGCGGCATCGAGCCGCTGGCGCCGCACGATCTGCGTCCGGCCGCTCTCGAGGACCTGCCGGACCAGCGGCATGACATCGGGCGGGGTACCGCGACCGCCGTCCCAGGCGAGCACGCCGGCGTCGTCGCTGATCATCAGGACGTCGCAGCGGAGGAGGCCGTGCAGGTGGCGCCCGGCCTTCGAGGCGCCCGACGGCGTCAGTCCCTCGCGCAGGTGCTCGGAGGCCAGGGCCGCCGAGTGCAGGGTCGCGTACGTGGCGCGGTCGGCGTCGGATCCGAGGTCCCGATAGGAGCGCGAGAGGCGGAAGCCGAGAAAGGCCACGACCGCGAGGGTGATGACGGCCACGGCGCACACCAGGGCGGTGTCGACGGCGGCACTGAACATGGCTCCAGAGTATCGCCCGCCGTCCGGACTGCCGGGCCGGGCCGTTCGTCGCGCCCGGCGACCGTTCGGCGCATCCCGCTGCGCGCTCACCGACGGAGGTCGGCGCGGTGCTGGTGATGGTCGTCGCCGTGCAGCACAGTGATGGGAGTCACACCGCCGTGCCTTCCTGCGCGGCGATCCTGCCGCCCGGCGGCCGGGGTGACCACCCGACCGAAGGAGAAACAATGGGCTCGCACCCGACAGAGCCGGCCACCGGCTCCGGTGCTGCCGTCGACTTCACAGAAGTCCAGCAGACCGAGCAGTTCAAGGAACTGCGCAAGCGCCACCGCAGCTTCGTCTTCCCCATGGCAGTGTTCTTCCTGCTCTGGTACTTCGCCTACGTGCTGCTCGCCGACTACGCGCACGAGTTCATGGCGACGCAGGTCATCGGCAACGTCAACATCGGCATCATCCTCGGGCTGCTGCAGTTCGTCAGCACGTTCGCCATCACCATGTGGTACGTCAGCTACGCCAACAAGCGCCTCGACCCGATCGCCGCGAACCTGCGGCACGAGCTCGAGGAAGCAGCCCCCGAAGTATTCATCGACCCCGCAGGCGGAAAGAAATGATCTCCATTCCCAGCGCGGGCGTCCGCCTGCCGCTCCAGACGGTCGAGGCGACCACCGTCGGTTCCCCGGCCCTCAACATCACGATCTTCGGCCTGTTCGTGGCGATCACCCTCGTGATCGTGCTCCGCGCCAGCCGCAACAACAAGACGGCGGCGGACTACTACGCCGCGGGCCGCTCGTTCACCGGCGGCCAGAACGGCACCGCGATCGCGGGGGACTACCTCTCGGCGGCCTCCTTCCTCGGCATCGTGGGCGCCATCGCCATCAACGGGTACGACGGCTTCCTGTACTCGATCGGGTTCCTCGTCGCCTGGCTCGTGGCACTGCTCCTGGTCGCCGAACTGCTCCGCAACACGGGCAAGTTCACCATGGCGGACGTGCTGTCCTTCCGGCTGAAGCAGCGTCCCGTGCGCATCGCGGCGGCCATCACCACGCTGGCGGTCTGCTTCTTCTACCTGCTCGCGCAGATGGCGGGAGCCGGCGGACTCGTCTCGCTCCTGCTCGGCATCAACGACCGGCTCGGCCAGTCCGTGGTCATCACGGTGGTCGGCGTACTCATGATCATGTACGTGCTGATCGGCGGCATGAAGGGCACCACCTGGGTGCAGATCATCAAGGCCTGCCTGCTGATCGCCGGCGCGTTCATCATGACCGTCTGGGTCCTCGCGCTGCACGGCTTCAACCTCTCCACGCTGCTGGGTGCCGCGATCGAGACCTCCGGCAACGCCGCCATCACGAGCCCGGGCCTGCAGTACGGGCTGACCTCCGTCACGCGCCTGGACTTCCTGTCGCTCGCGCTCGCGCTGGTCCTCGGCACCGCCGCACTGCCGCACGTCCTCATGCGCTTCTACACCGTCCCGACCGCGAAGGAGGCCCGCCGCTCGGTGGTCTGGGCCATCTGGCTGATCGGCGCGTTCTACCTCTTCACGCTCGTGCTCGGCTACGGCGCCAGCGCCCTCATCGGATCGGAGCGCATCCTGGCCGCACCGGGAGGCGTCAACTCGGCTGCGCCGCTGCTGGCCTTCGAGCTCGGCGGGTCCATCCTCCTCGGACTCATCTCCGCCGTCGCGTTCGCCACGATCCTCGCGGTCGTCGCAGGACTCACCATCACGGCCGCGGCCTCGTTCGCCCATGACATCTACGCGAGCGTCATCCGCAAGGGCAAGGTCGACCCGGACGGGGAGGTGAAGGTCGCGCGTCGCACCGTCGTCGTCATCGGCCTGCTGTCGATCCTCGGCGGCATCGGCGCGCAGGGCCAGAACGTCGCGTTCCTCGTGGCCCTCGCCTTCGCCGTGGCGGCCAGCGCCAACCTGCCGACCATCCTCTACTCGCTGTTCTGGCGGAAGTTCAACACGCAGGGCGCCATCTGGAGCATGTACGGAGGGCTCGGCTCCGCCATCCTGCTGATCGCCCTCTCGCCCGTCGTCTCCGGCGGCGAGAAGTCGATGATCCAGGGCGCCGACTTCTCGGTGTTCCCGCTCAGCAACCCGGGCATCGTCTCGATCCCGCTGGCGTTCTTCCTCGGCTGGCTGGGCACCACCCTCTCCCGGACCACGGAGGACCCCATGAAGCAGGCCGAGATGGAGGTGCGCTCCCTCACCGGCGTCGGTGCCGAGAAGGCCACCGACCACTGAGGCAGCTCCCGAGCAGCACCACGGAGGCCGTCCCACCGCGAGGTGGGGCGGCCTCCGCCGTTTCGGGGAGGATCAGCCCTGCGGCGCGAGGAGCCTGAGGACGCTGGACAGTGCTGCCGGCATGCTCGTGGCGGGGTCGTAGAGCCACTGCAGCTGGATGCCGTCGAAGACACCGACGATGAGGCGCGCGGCGTCCTCGGGCGCGACGTCCGTGCGGATCTCGCCGCGGGCCTGGGCGCCGGCGATGTCCCGCTCCACCGTGCCGAGGAGCCACGAGTAGCGGGTACGGAAGTAGTCGTGGGCGGCGTGGTCCGGGCGCGTCGCGGTCGCGGACGCCACGGCGAAGAGAGCGGTCAGTCCGGGATGCCGTTCGTTGTGCTCCGCGATGCCCGGGAAATCCGCGAGGGAGGTCACCGATCCGCCGTGCTGCGCACTGTTCTGTTCGTCGCGGTCGGCGAGCACCGCGGTCAGCAGGTCCTGCTTGCCGCTGAAGTAGTGGAAGAGCGTCGCTTCCTTGATGCCCGCGCGTTCCGCCACGAGCTTGAGGGTGGTGCCCTCGAAGCCCTCGGCGGCAAAGACCTCCGCGGCGATCCTCAGCAGCTCGCGCCGTCGCTCGATGCCTTTGGCGTAGGTGCCCTGCGCCTTCGTACCCATGGATCGAGTGTAGGGGGTGGGAACAGGCCGAAATAAAAACCCAGTGCCGCTCGGTTTTGTGTAGCCTGAGTTCCACCCACCACCCACCGTCATTACGAAGGAGTAATCATGGGCAAGTATTCGGACGCGCGCCGGGATCCGACGGCGGCACCGGGGAACAATGCAGCGGCCCGACGGCGTGGCCTGCGGCCCGTCGCCACCCTGACCGCGGGCGCCCTGCTGGTGACGATCCTGGCAGCCGGGTCGGCGGCGAGCGCGGCGCCTCCGCAGAAGGTCCGGCAGCCCGCGCTGGACAGCCGGTCGGCGGAGATAATCCGTGTCGACGGGCGGTCCTTCCGCGACCTCGACGGGGACGGCGCGCTGACGCCGTACGAGGACTGGCGCCTCGCGCCGGAGGAACGCGCCGTGGACCTCGTCGCCCGCCTCTCCCTCGAGGAGAAGTCCGGCCAGCTGATGCACGCATCCTTGTCGGGGCAGGCCACCTACGACCGCACGGGGTTCACCCGGCTCCTGGCGGAGCGCCACATCACCACCTTCATCTCCCGGCTCGGCGCCGGGGCGGGCACCCTGGCGCGAGAGCACAACGATCTCCAGGCGCTCGCCGAGGAGCAGCCCTTCGGCATCCCCCTGAAGATCAGCACGGACCCCCGGAACGGTTTCACGGTCACGGAGGGCCAGACGGTCTCCAACGGCGACTTCACCGCCTTCCCGGACCCGATCGGCATGGGGGCCGTCGGCGACCCGGAGGCGACGAGGGCCATGGCCGACATCATCCGCGAGGAATACCGCGCCGTGGGCATCCACGAGGCGCTGTCACCCCAGGCCGACCTGGCGACCGAGCCCCGGTGGACCCGCATCAACGGGACCTTCGGTTCGACGGGCGAGACGGTGGGCGAGCACGTCCAGGCGTACGTCGAGGGCATGCAGGGTGGCCCGGACGGGCTGACCCCGGACGGCGTCGCGACGGTGGTGAAACACTGGGTGGGCTACGGCGCGCAGGTCGACGGCTACGACAGCCACTACTACTACGGCCGGTACGCGGCCTTCCCCGGCAACAACTTCGAGGAGCACCTGACCCCCTACGAGGGCGCCTTCGCCGCGGGAGCCTCGGGCATCATGCCCACCTACTCGATCCTGCAGGACCTGCAGCGCGACGGGACGGCCGTGGAGCAGGTGGGCGCGAACCACAACGAGTACCTCCTGCAGGACGTGCTGCGCGGGGAGTACGGGTTCGACGGCGTCATCACCTCCGACTGGGGCATCGCCAACGACTGCCCCGCGTCCTGCCTGGCGCTCCGCCCGCCGCTCTCCTTCGTGGGAGCGCACGGAGCCGGCATGCCCTGGGGCGTCGAGGACCTCACGCTCCCAGAGCGCTACGCGAGTGCGGTGAACGCCGGCGTGGACATCATCGGCGGCAGCGACAAGCCGCAGTACATCATCGAGGCCGTACGCCAGGGGCTGCTCGGCGAGGACCGCGTGGACGAGGCCGCCCGGCGTGTCCTCCAGCAGAAGTTCGAACTGGGGCTCTTCGAGGACCCCTACGTCGATGTGCGCGCCGCCGAGCGCACCGTCGGCAGCACGAGATCGGAGCGGGCGGGCGACGCCGCGCAGGAAGCATCGCTGACGCTGCTCGCCAACGACGGCGGCATCCTGCCGGTGTCGCGGCGGGATGTCCGGACGGTCTTCCTGCAGGGCATCGACCCCGCGGCCGCCCGGGATGCGGGTTTCATCCCGGTGGCGACGCCGGCCGAGGCGGATCTCGCCGTGGTCCGGCTGGCGGATCCGCGCGGGGGAGCGGACCTCACGGACCTGGGGTTCACCGGGGACGAGGCGGACTACCAGGCGCTCCTCGCGGCATCGGCGGCAGGCGTCCCGACCATCGCCGTGCCGAACCTGGCGCGGCCCCTGATCCTGGGCGACGTCCTCGCGCATGCGGATGCCGTCCTGGCCCACTACGGTGTCTCCGACCGCGTGCTGCTGGAGGTGCTGCGTGGCAAGGGACAGCCGGGCGGTCGCCTGCCGTTCGAACTGCCGTCCTCGATGGCCGAGGTCGAGGCCCAACTGCCCGACGTGCCGGACGACACCGCCACCCCGCTGTTCCCGGCCGGATTCGGCCTGTCCTACACGCGAAACGGCCGATGACCGGTGGGGGGGGGGGGGCGGGGGGGGGGGGGGGGCGGGGGGGCGGGGAGGTGGAGAGGGGGGGGGCGGAGGCGGGGGAGGAGG
>NZ_JBTNDU010000018.1:0-76952 GCF_054510835.1 Arthrobacter sp. TmT3-37
GGGGGGAGCGGGGGGGGAACTGGAGGGGGTGGGGGGGGGAGCCCCCACCTTTCTTTTTTCTTTCCGCCGCGCTGCTAGCGGCAGGCGATGTTGCTCAGCCCGCGGGCCGCACCGCTCGACGCGCACGCGATCGTGGTGTTCAGTGACGCCGACTGGACCCAGACCTCGTAGCCCGGCACGCCACCCTGCACGGTGTTGCCCCTGAAGACGTTGCCCGTGCCCCAGCCCGCGAGGACCGAGTGCACCTGGAACGCGTCGAGCCTGGTACCGAGGCCGGAGTTGCCCTCGATGCGGTATCCGTTGCCCTTCACGTCGATCCAGGAGTCCGCGTAGTTCGCGCCGGACATGCCGGAGTTGGTGAACACGTTGCCGGCGATCACGCCACCCGTGGTCCCCTCCTTGATGTCGACGCCCTCGGCGGAGGTGTTGGTGATGCGGTTGCCGCGCACCGTGATGCGGTCCGACCGGTCGGGAGCGCCGGCGGTCCAGTTGCTCTTGGCGCTGCCCAGGTAGACGCCCTCGCCGTACTCGGGCTGCTTCAGGCCCGTGTCGTGGATGAAGGAGTCGACGATCGCGCCGTCGGCGCTGCCGGACCGGAAGTGCACTGCTTCGGCGCCGATGGTGCCGACGTCGACCCCACTGATGACCGTGTTCTTCGAGCCGTCGAGGACGATGCCCTTCGCCGAGGACGCGACCGAGATGCCGGTGATGCGCCAGTTCGAGCCGGTGACGTGCAGGCCGTAGCCGGACGCCGTCGAACCCGTGGAGAGGACCGCGTTGCGCGATCCGCGCAGCGTGATCGGGGCCGCCGCCGTACCCGAGGCCGACGCCGTGAAGGCGCCGATGTAGCGTCCGTCGCGCAGTTCGATGACCTGGCCGGGTCGCGCGGACGCGAGGGCGGACTTGAGGGCGGCTGCGGTCGAGACCTGCACGACGTTGGCCGGAGCGGCAGGCACCGGATTCGGAGCGGGCGCCGCGGGCTTCGGAGCGGGCGTCGCGGGCTTCGGGGCGCGCGTCGCGGGCTTCGGGGCGGGCGTCGACACGACGGGCTTCGCGGGCTTCACGGGCAGGGCTGCGGCCGCGACGGAGAAGGACACGGTGGCCTCCTGTCGTCCGGCGGGTGTCTCCCACCGGGCATTGAGCTTATGCTTTCCGGCTCCCGTGGTCACGGGCCAGGAGTAGGGCGCGGTCCTGTCCTGGCCGAGGTAGGTTCCGTCGAGCTTGAACTTGACGGTGGAGCCGGCCGGGGCGTCGACGGTCGCCGTGAAGCTCCCGTCCGGCTGGACGGTGCCGACCAGGGCGGCACCGTCGGCGAGGACCGTCGCCGGGGCGGCGTGCGCGGGAAGAGCGAGGACGGATGCGGCGATAGCGGCGATGGCTGCGCCGGCCGCGGTGCGCGCGGCGACGGCGCGCAGCATGGAGGAGGAGTTCATGCGGTTCTTTCTGGTGAGACCTACCCGCACTCCGCGGGCCAGTGCAGCGAGGCTATAACCCGCGCACCGCGGCCCCTACCGTTCGGCGCCGGTCCTTGCAAGAAATTCCGCATCCTTCGCAAAAGCTTGCAATCCCTTGTGACCCGAGGGCGGAGGTCTTCGAGAAGCGGTCGATCCGGCCTCCGTGTCGGCCCCGGTGCGGGCCGAGGGGAGTCGCCCACGTCCCGGGAGCATGGCAAACTAGATAACCGTGCGCAGGTGCCCCTCCCCGGAGGTGTCACCTCCGCACGGTCCGCCCTGGTGTAACGGCAGCACCCCAGCCTTTGGAGCTGTGGAGTATAGGTTCGAATCCTATGGGCGGAACGGCGCAAGCCCCGGCACGGCGTTCCCCGAGGGGACGCGGCGCCGGCCACGAGACCACAGGTAGGAGTGCCCGCTTCGTGAGCCACCAGAACGAAGGAACCCCCGTGACGTCCCAGGACATCCTGAACCAACCGGCGGCGGTCATCGTCCTGGCGGCCGGGGCGGGAACGCGCATGAGATCGCGCACGCCGAAGATCCTCCACACCCTCGGCGGGCGCTCGATGGTGGGACACGCCCTCGCCGCGGTCAGAGGCCTTGCTCCACGCGAACTGGCCGTCGTGGTGCGCCACGAACGCGACCTCGTCGCAGGTCACGTCGCCGCCATCGATCCCGCAGCCCTACTCGTCGACCAGGACGAGGTCCCCGGTACCGGACGCGCGGTACAGGTGGCGCTCGAGGCGCTCGACGCGAGCAGGGGAACCATCGAGGGCACCGTCGTCGTCACCTACGGGGACGTGCCGCTGCTGGAGGCGTCCACCCTGCGGGATCTGATCGGCGCCCACACACAGGGCGGGAACGCCGTCACGGTCCTCACCGCCGAGCTCGACGACGCCACGGGGTACGGACGCATCGTCCGTGCCGAGGACGGCTCCGTGCTCGGGATCGTGGAGCACAAGGACGCCGACGACGCCCAGCGGTCGATCCGCGAGGTCAACTCCGGCATCTATGCCTTCGATGCCGCCGTGCTGAGGACCGCGCTGGGTCGGATCGATGCGAGCAACGCCCAGGGCGAGCTCTACCTGACGGACGTCCTCGGCGTCGCCCGCGCCGACGGCGGACGCGTCGCCGGCCTCCTCGTGCAGGACCGCTGGCAGGTCGAGGGCGCCAACGACCGCGTGCAGCTCGCCCACCTCGGGGCCGAGCTCAACCGAAGGACGCTCGAGCGGTGGATGCGTGCCGGCGTCAGCATCCTCGACCCGGCCACCACCTGGATCGACACGGCGGTCGAACTCGACGAGGACGTCACCGTGCTCCCCGGGACCCAACTGCACGGCGCCACCGTCATCGCACGCGACGCCGTCATCGGGCCCGACACCACGCTGACGGATGTGGTCGTGGGGGAGGGTGCCCACGTCGTCCGGACCCACGGCAGCGGCTCGCGGATCGGAGCGGGAGCGAGCGTCGGCCCCTTCACCTACCTGCGGCCCGGGACCGTCCTCGGCGAGGACGGCAAGATCGGCGCGTTCTACGAGACCAAGAACGTCACGGTGGGCCGGGGCTCCAAGCTGTCCCATCTCGGCTACGCCGGTGATGCCGAGATCGGCGAGTACACGAATATCGGCTGCGGCAACATCACGGCGAACTACGACGGCGTGGACAAGCATCGGACCGTCATCGGATCCCACGTCCGGACGAGTTCCAACACCGTCTTCGTCGCCCCCGTCACGGTGGGCGACGGCGCCTACACGGGCGCCGGGGCGGTCGTCCGGAAGGACATACCGGCCGGAGCCCTCGGACTGAGCATCGCCCCACAGCGCAACATCGAGGGTTGGACCGCAGCGAAGCGCCCCGGCACGGCGGCGGCGGAGGCAGCGGGCTCCACCACGTCGCGGACCCCCACACCAGACGCACACGAACCACAGGAAAGCGGTCAGGCATGAGCGAGATCACGGCACGCGGCGAGAAGAAACTGGTCCTGGCATCAGGGCGTGCACACCCCGAGCTGGCGGAGGAGATCGCGTCATGGCTCGGCACCGAGCTCCTCCCGGTGTCGGCGTACGATTTCGCGAACGGCGAGATCTACGTGCGGTCGGGTGAGAGCGTCCGCGGTACCGACGTCTTCGTCATCCAGGCGCACCCGGCTCCCCTCAACAACTGGCTCATGGAGCAGCTCATCATGGTCGACTCCCTGAAGAGGGCGTCGGCGAAGCGCATCACCGTCGTCTCCCCGTTCTACCCCTACGCGCGCCAGGACAAGAAGGGCCGCGGCCGCGAGCCCATCTCCGCCCGCCTCGTCGCCGACCTCTACAAGACGGCCGGCGCCAACCGCCTGATGTCGGTGGACCTCCACACCTCCCAGATCCAGGGATTCTTCGACGGGCCCGTGGACCACCTCATGGCCATCCCCCTCCTCGCGGACTACATCCGTACGCGGGTCGACGCGGACAACGTCACGGTCGTCTCGCCGGACACGGGGCGCGTCCGTGTCGCCGAGCAGTGGGCCGAGCGGCTCGGCGGCGCGCCACTGGCCTTCGTCCACAAGAGCCGCGACCTCACGGTGCCGAACCAGGCGGTCTCCAAGCAGGTCGTCGGACAGGTCGAGGGGCGCACCTGTGTGCTCATCGACGACATGATCGACACGGGCGGGACGATCTCGGGTGCCGTCCAGGTCCTGAAGAACGCCGGCGCCAAGGACGTCATCATCGCCGCGACGCACGCGGTCTTCTCCGACCCGGCGGCACGGCGCCTGTCGGAGTCCGGCGCACGCGAAGTTGTGGTGACGAACACCCTGCCGATACCATCGGAAAAGCGTTTCCCGCAACTGACGGTCCTCTCGATCGCCCCGCTGATCGCTCGTGCCATACGCGAGGTGTTCGACGACGGATCGGTGACGAGCCTGTTCGACGGGAATGCCTAACCGGTTCGCCCGGGCCCTGATACCCGGGTCCCGCTACGCGTTCGGCGGGGCCCGCGGGAGAGCGGAACACCCGCACGGTCACTCCGGTTCCCCGAGTACTCGTGCAGGGGAAAGCGAGTAGTGAACCCGCACCGCAGGTACGAAATTCAAGTAGAAGCCCCCGTGAATCCGTAGCGGCCACTCGTGCCGCGTCCCCCTTCCCTTCCTAGGCTGACCTTCAGACACCTGTTCAAAAGCTGGGAAGAAGTAGGTCCTCAATGCGGTCTCACAGTCTCGTCGAATCCCGTCCCGTCCCGCCTGTCGCGTCGCCGCTCCTGCCGGGAACCGCCCGGTCGGGCCAGGCGGCAGCGCACACGGCCTTCATCGGCCGCGCCGGAGAGACCGCGAGCATCCTGCGGGCCGTGCGGCAGCCGGGTTCGGCAGGGGCAGTGGTGGTAGGGGCCGCCGGCATCGGCAAGACAGCCCTGCTGCATCACGTGCAGCGCTCCCTCGCCGAGAACTACCTCGTCCGGGTCCGCGGGCTCCGCTCTGCCACATCCTCCCCCTTCCGGGCGCTGAGCTTCCTGCTGTCGGAGCTGCCCGGCACGGTCACCCACCCGGCGCTCGTGTTCACTGCGGTATCGACGTACCTCCGCGCGGAGGCGGGCGGTCGCCGGGTGGTCTTCGCCGTCGACAACGCCGAGCACCTGGACAGATCGTCCTCGACGCTGATCGGACAGCTCGTCGCGGCGAACGTGGCCTCCGTGGTCCTGACGGTGACCGACTTCGCGCAGGCGGATCCCGTCTTCATGACGATGTGGCGCACTGCCTCGCTGCGGCGACTGGACCTCGCCCCCTTCACCTTCGAGGAGACCCGGCTCTTCGTCGAGTCCGAGCTCGACGCCCCCGTCAGCAGGGAGGGCCTCGAGGCCCTCTGGGCTGTCGGCGGAGGCAACCTCCCGGCGACGCGTGCCGCCCTGAGGGGCTATGTGCAACGCGGGACGCTCGCACGGCGCGGTGCGGCGTGGGTGCTCCTGCCGGGCCGGCCGGTGGGCCAGGACCTCGTCGCCCACTCGCCACTGCTGCTCCAGCTCGCGCCCAATCAGCGGAGCGTGGTGAACCTCGTGGCCCTCGCAGGGACGCTCGACTGGTCCGACCTCGCACGGGGTACCGACTCCGCCGACCTCGACGCGCTGCAGGATGCCGGCATCCTCGTCATCGACACCGGGGTGGAGCCGCGTGCCCGCCTCGCGACGCCCGGATTGTCGGCAGCCGTGGCCGAAGCCGTCGGCGCCTCCGAGGCGAGCGACCTCTACCAGCATCTCCAGGGACTCCGGGCAGCGCCCCGTCAGCTCGCCGCCGACCCGGCCCGCCTGGTGGCTTGGTTGATGCGCGCCGCGCACCCGGTCAGCGAGGACCAGGCGGTGGCCGCTGCGGCTGCCCTGAACGACGACGGCCGCTATTCCCGCGCGGCAGAGCTCCTCGCCGCGCTGGATCTCCCCGACTCGGACCGCCTGGTGTACCAGGCCGTCCGGGCAGCGCTCGGCCAGGGATCCCTCAGGACTGCGACGCTCCACCTGTCGGCCCTCGCCGACCGGGAGGACCGGCTGGATCGCACCACGTGGACGCTGTCCAGGATCGCGGAGTCCAGGATGCGGCGCCTTCGGCCGGTCGTCGACGCCCCGGAACCGATCGCCGAGGCCTCGGAGCGGGTGGCCGCCTGGCAGCAGCAGGCGCTGGAAGCAGGAGACGACGGAGCTGTGGCGGAGCTGGCGCGGCTCGAGCGCCGGCTGTTCGCCGAGCGTGCTGCGCTGGCTTCGTTCTCCGGGCGGTACAGCGACAACCTCGGAAGCCTGGCGGGTGTCGTCGACACCGACCTCGCAGCGTCCGCGGGTCGCGAGGAACTCGAGTTCCAGGTCGAGGTCCAGTCACTGCTCCTCGAGGCGCAGGTCGTCGTGGACGACCGGTCGCTGAGCCACGACTTGGCGCGATCGCTGGCACGCCTCCTCGTGCATCCCGACGTACCCTACGGGGTCGCGGACGCCGCGCTGCTCCGCGTCGAGGTCGCCCTCCTCATGACCGGTGGCTGGAGCGACACGGCACGGCTCCTCGGGTCGATCAGGCACTCGAACGCCCGGTGGTCGTTCAGGAGCGGGTCACTCGCCCAGCTCTTCGAAGGCCTGACGATGATCGCCCTCGGCCGCGCGCGCGATGCCGGCCGCGCCCTCGAACCGGTGGTCGAGCAGCTGCGCATCGCGGATCCGCACGGGATCCTGCCGCTTGCGGCAGCAACGCTCACGTTCAGCCATGCGCTCGCCGGACCACTGGAGCAGGTCATCGCGCACCTGCCCCTGTCCGAGCCGGGCCGGGGCAGTTCATGGGCGGTGCGTCGTGCTGCCCGCCACTACCAGCTCCTGGCATCGGCGCGCACGGAGAATCGCGGGGAAGCCGCCCGCCGACTGCAGGATCGAGCCTCGAGCGACCTGCAGGAGGGCGCGCGCGTCTGGGCCCTCGTGAGCCTGGCCGCTGCCGTGCGCCTCGGCCGCCAGGAAGCTGTGGCCGACCTCGGCGCACTCGCCGCCACGGTGCGTGGACCGCTGGCGCGAACGTGCTCCCTGTACTCGCGGGCACTCCTGGACTCCGACGTCGGGTTGCTCATCGAGGCGATGGAGTGCGCGGCCGCGTCGGACGACTACCGGCTCGTGGCGGACATCGCGCAGTCCGGTATCAACGCCACGACCCGGAACCAGGACAGGACGGGACTGCGCGTCATCCAGCGGCGGCTGAGGGAGCTGCTGCCCGACGCGCCCCAGGCCGACGCCGGCGGTGTCGACCTCGACTCCCTCACCGCCCGCGAGCGTGAGGTCGCGGCACTGGCGGCGGCGGGCAGGAGCAACCGGGCGATCGCCCAGAAGCTGGTGGTCTCCGTCCGGACGGTCGAGGGCCACCTGTACCAGGTGTACTCGAAGCTCAGCGTCAGCACGCGGGCGGAACTCGCAGAACTCGTCCCCGCGGAGAGCGGCCTCTGATGTTCTCCGCACTGTCCGGGGATGTTCCACTCGTCGGCCGCAGTGCACTGCTCTCCTCCATCGAGCGCGCGCTCGAGCGGGACGACGTCTATGGGACGTTCATCTACGGGGACACCGGGACCGGCAAGAGCGCCCTGGCACGACACCTCCTCAAGCACCTGCAGGGCGAGTCCGTCCCCTTCCTGGTATCACCCGCCCCCGCACTGGGAGCCATCCCGTACGGCGCGCTCGCTCCCTTCCTCACGGACGCGACACCGGAGGACATGGGTTCCCCGCTCTCCGTCCTCCGCATGGTGATGTCCTTCTTCCGGAGCAGGGCCAACGGCCGCTCGATCGTCGTCGTCGTGGACGACGCGCACCTGCTCGACGACGACAGCAGCCACCTGCTGGCGCAGCTCGTCGCGTCGCGGACCGTAGGGCTCGCCGCGTTCTCGCGATCCGTCACCCCGGTGTCCGACGAGCTCGTCTCGCTCTGCCGTGACGGCCTGCTCGAGAGGTTCGACGTGGGCCCCCTGAACTACGCGGAAGCGCTGGACCTGTGCGAGCAGGTGCTCGGCTCGGGCATCGTCCGCGGGGCGAGTGACCGCCTGTGCGACGAGGCCTCCGGGAACCCGCTGTTCCTCAAGGCGATCCTCGACGAGGCGCTGATGAACGGGAGCCTGACCAGGCCCGACGGCGTGTGGACCCTGGCCGACGGTGAACTCAGCATCCCGGCCGCCCTGACCGACCTCGTGCGCGCCATCCTGATGGAGTTCGACGACGTCCAGCGCAAGGCATTCGAGGTGCTCGCCCTGGGCGAGGTCGTCGCCTTCGCCGACCTCGTGAGCGTGACCAGCGAGGAGGCGGTGTCCGCGCTGCTGACGGAGGGCGTCATCCGGAGCCTCCCCGGCGATCCGGCTTTCGCCGTCCACACCCACGGCCTGTACGCGCGCATCGCCCGCACGCTCATCCCGCTGGGCCGCAGCGCCGCGATGCACCGCGAACTGGGGTCGTCCAGCCACGGACTGCCTCTTCCGCCCCGGGCCAGGATCAGGAACGCCCTGTGGAGCCTGGACTGCGGCGAACCCGTCGAGGAGGATCGGCTGCTCGACCTGGCGCCCCTTGCGCTGACCCTGCTGGACCCCCGCTCGGCCCTGAGGTTCGCTGACGCGATCCGGGGAGAGTACCTCGCCGCGGCCGCGCGGACGCACCGCGCGACGGCCCTGCTCGAGCTGTCCCGGATCGAGGATTCCCGGAACCTGTCCAGGGGGCTCCTCGAGGAGACCGGCACTCCCGAGCTGATCGCCGCCGCGGGTGTCCTCGAGGTGAGGCAGCTGCTCGCAGCAGGCGAGGACGTCGCAGGGACGGAGGCGATCGTCACGCGCTGGTCCGCTGCCCTGGCTGCCCTTGCGCCGGGCGGCAGCCGGACCTCCGACGCCGGACCGGGGACGGGGAGCGGAGGTGGCCCGGCTGCCGGCCTCGTCGACAGCGAGCAGTGCCGCGTCGTCGTCCAGGCTTTCGGGTGGAACCTCGCCGGGCGTTTCGGCGAGACGGTCCGTGTCCTCCGGCCCCTTCTCGGGACCAGCACGAATCCGCGCGTGACGGCACTGGGGCATGCCGTTTTGGCCGAAGCACTCGGCGCGCTCGGCCGGAGCTCGGAAGGGTGGAGCCACAGTGCCGCCGCCCTCGCGCTGACGGCGTCGGAGGTGCATCCCATGCCGGACCTGCATCGGGTGGCAGTCCTTCGCCATGTGAGCCTGCTCGTGCACAGCGGAGAGTTCGAGGCGGCCGACCAGGCGACGGCTGCCTATGCGCCCCCGGCGGGCCGTGACTACTCGTTCACCAGTGGGAGCCTCGCCGTGCTCGACGCAGCGACCGATGTGCGCCGCGGACACTTCTCCAGCGGGCTGGCGAAGCTCCGCCCCGCCCTGGCCTCGCTGCGCGCGTCCGATCCTGATGCTCTGCTGCCGTACGCCCTCGGTGTCACCGGCTGGGCTGCTGCCGCCCTGGGGGAGGCGGACCTCGTCGACCAGTGTTCTCGAGAGCTCACTACCACGCAGCAGCGCGGGAGCCGCCCGTACGCACTCCTCGGCAGGGCCTTCGACGACGCCGCCCACACGCTCCTCCGCAGGGGTGCCAGGCATTCGGAGCTCCTGCAGTACGCCGCCGAGGCCCGGCGGAACGAGTGGTTCTGCTGCGAGAAGGACGTCCTCGAACTCGCGACGGCGCTCGCCGACGAGCAGTCGGCCGGACTGCTGGCGCGCGCAGCCGACACGATGGAGGGAGCGGAGGCCGCCATCCTGCACGACTATGCCGCGGCCCTGATCGCCCATGATGCCGCTGCCATCGCGGAGGCAGGTGACCGTGCCGAATCCTTCCAGAAATACCTGCTCGCCACGGACGCCTGCCGCCGGGCGATGGAGGTCTATGCCGAAGCGGGGGATGCGAAGTCGCAGCGCGCCCTTGCGGCCGTCGTGCGCCGTCGCCGCGGCCTGATCGACGGGGGCCTGCTCGTGGAACCGGTCGAGCCCGAGGGCCTGTCCCCGCTCACGTCGAGGGAACGTGAGATCGCCACGCTCGCGCTGCAGGGGCTCTCCAACAAGGACATAGCGCGGAGCCTGACGGTGTCGACCCGGACCGTCGAGGGCCACCTCTACCGCATCTACGTGAAGCTGGGGATCGGCCGACGTGAGGAGCTCACGACCGAACTCGAGGCACTCCTGCGAGCCACGTAGCCCCGCTGCCAGGGCTAGGTAATCCTGGTACCGATCTAGGTAGTCCGAGGTCCGATTAGGGTCCGTACTACTCGTGATCGCCCCCGACGAGCAGCCTAGAGTTGTAGACGTCGGAGACGGTGCACCGGGAATCCGGACACCATGCACGGCCCACGAGCTGGGTCGGCGGCGTAGGAGTTCTCTTGAGACCAGGACTTCGTCCCCAGCCGCCGCCGACCCTCACCCCTGGCAGCCCCCGGGATTCCGGGAGCAGGGACACCGGATCGGCCCTTCACCGCGAGGTGGGGGGCCGATCTGTTCTTGACGGCACAGTGCGGCACGAGCCGGCCCACCCGCGGACAGCCCGGACGCCAGGCGCGGTCAGCCCGGACGCCAGGCGCGGTCAGCCCGGACGCCAGGCGCGGTCAGCCCAGACACCAGGCGCGGACAGCCCGGACGCCAGGCGCGGACAGCCCGGACGCCAGGCGCGGACAGCCCGGACGCCAGGCGCGGACAGTCCGGACGCCAGGCGCGGTCAGCGCCGGTGCCGCCGAACCCTCAGCATGGTCCACGCGAGGAGTGTCCCGGCAGTGGCGCCGATCGTATTGGCCGCCACATCGTAGGGGCTGGCGACACGCTGTGACAGCGCGACCAGCTGGACGGCCTCGATCAGCGCTGACAGACCGAAGGCCACGACCGGTCCGAGCCAGCGCCAGCCGCGCGGAGCGAGGAGGAAGAAGAACAGGCCCAGGGGGAGGAACATCAGGGCGTTCGCGGTGAATTCGACGAACCCGTAGTCGAACCACCCGGGCACGCCGTACCCCTGCACGAAAGCCAGGACCCGGCGCAGGAGATCGCCCGCATGGCGGTCGACGGGCAGGGGCGAGAAGACGATGAAGCCGACCCCCAGGAGCCACAGCATGCACAGTGCGAGCGTGACGAGGCGGTAGCGCGGTGACGGCAGGGGTGCGGTGCTCAGGAGGGATCCTTGGGGTGAGGACGGGCGGCGACGGCTTCGACGCGGGCGACAACCCCAGTATCGTCGACGCGGCACCCCGTGCTGTAGGATGGACGGCGATGCCTAGGCGAGGGAGCGGCCTGGATCCCCGGTGAATCGGGAATCCGTGGTGAACTCCGTGATCGACGGTGGCTAGCGAGGTTTCCCGGTCTGCCCTCCAGCAGCGAGGGCGGTTTCCTGGACCGGATCGTCACGCGTTCCTCCCGCCCCGGCGACGTTCCCGTCGTGGCCGCATCAGCGGCCGCCCACACGTTACCAAGGAGAAACCATGTCCGAGCAGAAGCTCGCCGCACACGTCCGCACCGAGTTCGGCAAGGGGGCGGCCCGTCAGGCCCGCCGCGCCAACATGATCCCCGCCGTCGTGTACGGCCACGGTGCCGACCCCATCCACGTCCTGCTGCCCGCCAAGGCCACGACGCTCGCGGTCCGCACCGCCAACGCCCTGCTCACCCTGGACATCGACGGTGAGGACCACCTTGCGCTCGTCAAGGACATCCAGCGCAATCCCCTCAAGCAGATCGTCGAGCACCTCGATCTCCTGACCGTCCGCCGCGGCGAAAAGGTCCAGGTCGACGTCGCCATCCACGTCGAGGGCGAGCCCGCCGCCGACGTCGTCTCCAACCTCGAGGCGAACACGGTCCTCGTGGAAGCCAACGCGACCGACCTTCCCGAGACGCTCACGGTCAGCATCGAAGGCCGCACGGTGGGTCAGCACGTCCACGCCTCGGACATCGTGCTGCCCTCCGGTGTCGTCCTCCTCGTGGACGCGGACACCCTCATCGTCAACCTGTCCGGCGAGACCGAGCAGGACCTCGGCGAGACCCCTGAGTCCGACGCCGACACCGAGGGCACCTCCGAAGGCGCGACGGCGGCTGACGCCGACGCCGACGCCGTCATCACCGACGCCGACGAGCAGTAAGCAGGCACTGCACGGTGTCCACTGACACCTGGCTCGTAGCCGGGCTCGGGAATCCCGGGCCCGGCTACAGCGGCAACCGCCACAACGTGGGACAGATGGTCCTGGATCTCCTCGCAGATCGTCTCCGTGGCCGGTTCACGACATCGAAGGCGCAGGCCGTCACGCTCGAGGGACGGCTCGGGATCGGCGGGCCGCGGCTCGTGCTGGCCAAGCCGCTCACCTACATGAACACGACGGGCGGGCCGGTCTCGGCGCTCGCCCGTTTCCACCATGTGGCTCCCGACCACGTCATCGCCGTCCACGACGAGATCGACATCCCCTTCAACACCGTCAAGGTCAAGCTCGGCGGGGGAGAGGGCGGCCACAACGGACTCCGCGACATCAGCAAGGCCCTCGGCACCAAGGACTACCACCGCGTGCGGGTCGGCGTCGGTCGCCCGCCCGGACGTCAGGACCCGGCCGACTTCGTGCTGAAGGATTTCGGTACGGCGGAGAAGAAGGACCTGCCGTTCCTGCTCGACGACGCCGCCGACGCCGTGGAGCAACTCATCACGGAGGGTCTGCTCGCGGCACAGCAACGCTTCCACGCGCAGAGATCGTGACGAGCCGCGCAAATCTTGAGCAGACCCTGCCGATCACCGCGCCGGGATCGACGGGTTCGGGAGCGGCCTGCCTGTAAAGTGGGCCGCTAGGACAAGCGTCGTGGGGCGGAACTTCATGCAGGAGTGCAAACGTGGGTCCGGCGCCGGGCCGGCGCCGTCGGTCATCGAACCGGGACCGGGCGCGCTCGGGTGTGCTCCATGACCGTGGTCGACGGTCGCTGGCCCTTCGCCGGTCGCGACACCGACGTCGCACGGATCCGTGCCGTCCTCGGCGAGGAGCCCGCGCGCGGCGTCGTCCTCGTGGGTCCGTCGGGCATCGGCAAGACGATGATCGCCCAGCAGGTCGTCGGAGGACTGGCGCGGAACGTCGACACCATCTACCTGCGCGGGTCGGCAGCCCACGCCACCACCCCGTACGGTGCCCTCAACGTGCTGCTCGCGGAGCTCGACGAGGACACCGCCCGGAACCCGCTGCTGGTCCTCAGCGCACTGCAGCGCATGTTCGAGGAGCACCCGGCCCACCGTCGGACCCTCATGCACATCGACGGTGTCGAGGAGATCGACGAACTCTCGGCGACGGTGATCGCTCATCTGGCCCGCGTCGGGGCGGTTCGCCTCCTCGTCACCTGCGAGGACCTCCTGCGCGCTCCTGCAGAGCTCTTCGATCTGTGGAAGGACGAGTTCCTCGAGCGGTTCGACATCCAGCCCCTCACGCTCGACGACGCGACCGGGATGCTCACGACCGCCCTGGGCGCCCCCGTGTCACGGTCGGCCGCCCAGGAACTGTGGGCCTCCAGCGGCGGCAACCCGAAGTACCTCCAGATCGCGACGAAGACCGACGTCG
Organism: Arthrobacter sp. TmT3-37; assembly: GCF_054510835.1. Classification (NCBI taxonomy): domain Bacteria; kingdom Bacillati; phylum Actinomycetota; class Actinomycetes; order Micrococcales; family Micrococcaceae; genus Arthrobacter; species Arthrobacter sp. TmT3-37. The sequence goes on from NZ_JBTNDU010000018.1 coordinate 13,459, forward strand.
CCTCCGGGCACCTGCTCCAGTGCGACGGCGTCTGGGTGTCCCGCGACGTCCCGCGCCCGGACTCCGGCCGCTCCCTGACGGATTGGGCGGCCGCCAACCTCGCTGCGCTGCCGGCGGAGGACCGGGTGATCGTCGAGGTCCTCGCCGCAGCCGGCCGGGTCCCCCTGACCGTCCTGCTGAGCGCCGTCTCCGCGACGTCGCTCGACGCCCTGCAGAGCGACGGCGTCGTCACGCTCGACCGTGAAGGCGTCCCGCTGGCGAGGCTCACCCACGAGGTGTTCGCGGACGTCGTGCGCGCGCAGTTGCTCTCGGCCGGCGGCAGGGCGGCGTTGAGGTCCGTCAGCACCCTGCGCAACGACCCCGGCATGCCGGTGCAGGCACGGCTGGCCCTCGCGGCGTGGGCGCTCGAGGAGGGTGACTCCTTCGACGCAGCCGAACTCGTGGTGCTCGCACGCCTCGCGAACGACGCAGGGATCGACGGCGCCGCCGAGCGCTTCCTCGACGCCCTCCCGCCTTCGCAGGTCGACTGCACCGCACTCCTGGAACGCACCCGGCAACTCTCCATGGACGGCCGTGTGGCGGAGGCACTCGTCACCGTGGAGAACGCTCTCGCGTCCGGGCTGTCGGAGGCTGCCCCGCTCGAGGACTGGGTCGATGCACGCCTTCTCGCCGCGCGGCTCAGGGCCCGCACGAACGGCCGGGAGAAGGACTCCGGGGAACTGCTCGACGCCGTCGCCGCGCGTCTCGCGGCCGAGCCCGCTTCCGAGGCCACGGCGGACCTGACGGGCAAGGCGGAGATGGCCCGGATGCAGGTGCATGTCTTCGAGGGGGAACTCGACCGGGTATGCGCGAGCGCCCCCGCGGTGCTCGCCCGGGGCAGGGATTCCACGCGCTGGAGTACCGGGATCAGGAGCCTCCTCAGCTTCGCCCGGGCGGTGATGGGCTCGCAGGAGCAAGCCGTCGCCGCCGCCAGGAATGTCGACGCTCGCGCGGCGAGTGCGCCCTCCGCTCCCTTCGAGCGGGAGCTCACCTCGACCCACCTGTACACGGTGCTCCTCCTGGCGGGCTACTGGACGGAGTGCCTGGACCGGGCGGGGGCGGACGGCGACCTCCCGCCGGTGCTCCCGGCGGGCGGGTCACGCTCGGAATTCGCCGAGGGCGTCCTGCTCGCGTACCTGGGCAGGAGCAGCGAGGCCCTCGAGAAGCTGCTTCCCGCCATCAGCCAGTTCCGGACCCGGGACAGGCACGGCTTCCTGCCGCTCGCCGAAGCGGCCGCTGCCTATGCGCAGGTCCTCGAGAACGCCCCGGATGCCGCCGAGGACCACCTGCGCGCCATCGACCTCTCCGGGCAGCGCTATCCGTGGCACCTCCGGGAGGCGGTGCAGTACTTTCGGCTGCTGGCCGAAGCCTGGCTCGGGACCCCGGATGTCGTCGCGACGGAGTTCCTGGAGCATGCCCTCGTCCTCGGCAGCAGGGGGTACCACGGCGTCGAGCTCTTCTTCCTCAACCAGGCCGTCCAGCTCGGACAGCACGAAGCGGCGGATCTGCTGGCCACCTCCGCCGCCGCCGCCGACGGACCGTACGCGCGGCTCAGCCGCGACTTCGCCCAGGGGCTGGTGGCACAGGACCCGGGCGGACTCAAGGAACTCGCCCGACGCGCACTCGACAGCGGGAACTACAACCTCGCCGGGGACATCGCGGCACTCAGCATCGAGCACCTCACCGAGACCGATGACCCGATGATCCGGGTGCATGCGGAACAGATCCTGCGCAAGACCTCCACACCGGCCCGGCGCCATGTGCGACGGAGGGTACTGAGCGAACGGGAGCGGGCCATCGCGCGCATGGTCGCGCAGGGAGTGCCGAACAAGGAGATCGCGCAGCAGGAGCACATCTCGCCGCGGACGGTGGAGGGCCACGTGCACCAGGTCATGTCCAAGCTCGGCCTGTCCACCCGCAAGCAGCTCGCCCTCATCTTCGGACAGCAGCAATGACCGACATGGGAACGACCATCGACCTCGTCGGCCGTGCTCGGCTCGTCGAGGACATCGTTGCAGCACTCGACGAGTCGGGCGGATTCGGCGTGATGATCGTCGGCGCGGCCGGCATGGGGAAGACGGCGGTCGCGCGGTCCGTCCTGAAGCGCCTGAACTGGACAGCCCCGGTGCTGCGCATCACGGGAGGCCCCTCCCTGCGCAGCATCCCGTTCGGGGCGCTGGCACCCTACCTCCACACGCTGTCGGTGGCGGACGCGGGATCACCCGTCGCCGTCCTCCGCGCGGTGCTGGGGCACCTGACGGGTGAGAGCACGGGCCGGACGCAGCATCCGCCCCTCCTGGTGATCGACGACGCCCATGAACTCGACAGCAGTTCAAGTGCTCTCCTCGCCCAGCTGGTCAGTGCGCGGCGGGCCAAGGTGCTCGTCATGAGCCGCGATGTCACGACCGCCCCCGTCGAGTTCCGCAGTCTGGGCGCCGATGGCCTCCTGGCACGCTTCGACCTCGCGCCACTGGATCCCGATGCGGTGAGTGCCCTGAGTTCTCAGCTGCTCGGCGGGCCGGTCCTGACGGGCACCGCGCATACGCTCGCGCTGACGACGGGCGGAAATCCGCTGTTCCTCCGCGCGTTGCTGGAGCAGGGTCCCGGCGAGGGCTACCTCGGCCGGCACGACGGCGTCTGGCGTCAGGTCACCGAGCGGCCGATGCTCTCCCCGCGACTCCGGGACCTCGTCCGCTCGCAGCTCCGGCTGCGCAGCGCGGCTGACCTCGAGGCACTGGAAACCGTCGCCCTTGCGGAACCGATCGCCCTCGACACCGTGGTCCGATCCGTGGATGCCGATGCCCTCAACCGTCTGAGAGACGATCGCCTGATTGCCGTCGGACCCGGACCGGGCGCCCCCGTCTCGGTCGAACACCCGCTCCACGGCGAAGTCCTCCGCAGCCAGGTCCCTGCTGCACGCAGTACGGCGATCCGCCGGAAGGTGCTCGCTGCCACCGAACCCGGATCGCAGTCCCTCGAAGGTTTCCTCCGGATGGTGGTCTGGGGACTGGACTGCGGTGTCCCGCCCGACGACCGGGAGCTCCTCGAGGCCGCCACCGTCGCCAACGGGCTCCGGGACTCCGACGTCGCCCTCCGGACCGCCCGCGCCGTGTCCGCGCCAGGACTCAGGGGGCGTGCCCTCATCGAGATCGCCCGGGTGCATGCCCGCAGGGGCGACCTGGCGTACGCACGGGAGGTCGTGGACGACGCACTGCGGCGCTGCACGGACCTGCGTCTCGCGAAGGACGCCACGCTGCTGTCCCAGGAGCTCAAGCTGAGCTCCCTGGCCTCCTACGAGGACCTGCGCGAGGACGTCGACCGCTGGAGATCCCTCATCGCCCGGGTAGAGCTGCAGGAGGGCGCTCGCCTTCCGGCCGAGGAGGTCGCCCGGGCGCAGCTCGGCTGCAGGATCCTCGAGTGTCGCGTCCTCGTCCTGCAGGGGCGATTCGCCGGTATCGAGGACGAACTGCGCGATCTCATCGCTGGTTCCCGAGGCACGCCCGAGGCCCACGTGGGGGCGATGATCGTGCTCGCCGAACTGCTCGGCAATATGGGCCGCCCCGTCGACGCCAGTGCCTTCTCGGCGGCTGCGCTGGACAGCATCGACGCCGCGGGCGCAGCCCTGCTGGGATACCGCGAGTTCGCCGCTGCGCAGCACGTCCTGGCGCTGTGCGGGCGTGGGCAGGAGGCAGAGGCGAAGACGGTCCTGCAGGCGTACTCGCGGGTCCAACCGTGCAGCATCGTGTATCTCGCAGGCTGGAGCGATGTCATCGACGGCCACATCGCACTCCGGGAGGGCCGGAACCGGGAAGCCCGGAGCAGGTTCCTCCTCGCGCTCCAGGCACTCCGGGGAAGCGATGCCACGCACGTGACGACACTGCTGACGGGCCTTGCGGCGTACGCCTGTGCGCTCGCCGGTGATACCGCCGGCGCCGCCGCACTCGTCGACGCGTTCGAGGGGACGCCGGAGCAGGGGTCCCGGGCGATGATCGTGGGTGGGCGCATCTTCGTGACGGCGACCGCGGCTCTCCTGGGAGATGTCCCTGGTGCCACCGCGGAGCTGGTCAGCATCGCCGCGGAGGCCGAGGCCGCCCAGATGAAGCAATGGGCGGTCACCGCACTTCGGCTCTCGCTCCTGCTGGGGAACACGGATTCCGTGGGCCCCCTCACCGATGCCCTCCAGGACTTCCAGGGCGCGTGCACCACAGGCCTGCTCGATTTCGCGGTGGCGGCCGGAACGAAGGACGCCGACGCCATGGTCGCCGCAGCCACCGCGGGGGGAGCGCACGGGGACGTGGCCTTCGAATATGCGGGTCTGTCCGTCGCCCTGCAGCTGGCAGGGGAGCAGGGCTCGAGTCGTTCGGCCCGTGCGATCCAGCGACGGCTGGTGACGCTGGGCAAGCGGTGGCAGGGGCCCGTGCCGCCGGCGCTGGTCTCGGCATCTGCCGCGGAGACCACGTCCCGTCTCACGCCCACGGAGCGCACGATCGTCGCACTCGTCAACGAGGGCTATTCGAACCGTGAGATAGCGGACGCCAAGAATGTCTCGGTCCGGACGGTGGAGGGCCATCTGTACCGGATCTTCGCCAAGCTCGGCGTCAACCGCCGAGAGGATCTGCGGGAGTCCTGAGGCGCCACCACACGTGGGGCTAAGTGTCCTACGTACTGTTCACGAGTAGTTCACGCGTAGTCCTACGTAAGGACCCCGGACCGATCGCGTAGGTCCTACTCGTGTGCCGATAAACCCCTCTCTCTAGGATTTCGACAAGAGCTCGCAGGCAGGGCTGGGGAAATTCTTGAAGAATCGGGTCTCATTCATGGGTCGTTCATTTTGCGGCATTCGCCACCCGTCAGGGGAAGGCGCCCACTCTATATTTCCTCCGAGTTCCGGCCGACGGCATTCCACCGAATCCGTCGTCCTGAATCATTTGCAGACCGGTTGCCGCGGAAGCGGCACCCGGGTCGCATCCACGATCGGAGCCGGCGATGTCAGGACCTTCTGAGACCAAGGTCCGTCCCCAGCCGTCGTCGGCTCCCCAGTTCAACCCGTCGTGCAGCACTGGCGCTGCATCCTCGAAAGGGGGCACACGATGACGCAGATGCAGAGTTCACCCGGCAGATTCGCCACGGTCCCGAGAACCACAGCGGCCTCCAGGTCGATCGCCACCTCGGGCACGGCGTGGCGCCGCCGCTACCAGGTCTCGCTGATGGCCACCGATTCCGTGCTCATCCTCGGGATCCTGCTGCTGACCGTGAATGTCCTGACACTCGACGACAGCAGCCGGCGGCTGACGGAGGTCCTCCTCCTCGGCGGCGCGATCGCCGCCGGATGGGTGACGGCGATGTCGCTCTTCCGGACACGGGACTCCCGCATCGTGGGCACCGGAGCCGGTGAGTACAAGAAGGTGGTGCGCGCGAGCCTCGCCACCTTCGCGGCCGCCGCCGTCGTCGTCGCTCTCCTGGATCTCGATCACTTCCGGAGCCTGCTCGTCCTCGCCCTGCCGTCGGGCACGGCGCTCCTGCTGTCGAGCCGGTGGTTGTGGCGCCAGTGGCTGCTGCACCAGAGCCACCTGGGCCACTATCTCTCGAAGGTCGTCGTCGTCGGTCAGCCCGCCGACGTCCGCTATGTCGCCGCCCAGCTGGCCAAGAAGTCCGGTGCGGCGTACACCGTCGTCGGCGCCGTCTACGAGGGCAGGTCCAACCCGGCGGCCCTGCACACGGGCGAGCGGATCGTCCCTGTGGTCAGCGGCCTCCGGAAGATCGAGGACTTCGTGGCGTACACGGGGGCGGATGCGGTCATCGTGGCCGGTCATCTCCACAAGGGCAGTTCCTACATCCGGGAACTCGGGTGGCGCCTCGAGGAGTCCTCGACCGAACTGGTGCTCGCGTCGGCGCTCACCAATGTCGCCGGTCCGCGCATCACCATGCGGCCCGTCGAAGGACTGCCCCTCATGCACGTCGAACTGCCGCAGTTCACCGGCGGGCGCCACATCCTGAAGAGGGCCCTGGACATCGTCGTCTCCGCCACGGCACTGCTCATCCTGGCGCCGGTGTTCCTCGTGCTGGTGATCGCCATCCGGCGGGACACCCCGGGAAACGCCTTCTTCGCGCAGGAGCGGGCAGGCAAGAACTCGGCGGTCTTCAGGATGTTCAAGTTCCGCTCCATGGTCGTCACGGCCGAGGACGAGCTCGAGGTCCTGCGGGAGCGGAACCAGGGCAACGGTGTGCTGTTCAAGCTGCGCGACGACCCACGGGTGACCCGGATCGGACGGATCATCAGGAAGTACTCCCTCGACGAGCTTCCCCAGTTCTGGAACGTCCTCCGCGGTGAGATGTCCCTCGTAGGACCCCGACCCCCGCTCGTCAGCGAGGTCTCCGGGTACGAGGAGCACACGCACCGCCGGCTCCTGATCAAGCCAGGGCTCACCGGCCTGTGGCAGATCAGCGGACGGTCGGACCTCGACTGGGAGGAGAGCGTGCGGCTCGACCTCTACTACGTCGAGAACTGGTCGGTCACCGGTGACCTCATCATCATCTGGCGCACCTTCAAGGTGATGCTCAAGCCCGTCGGTGCCTACTGATGCGCCCCTCTCCGCCGGCCACCGGGATCCCGGCACCGGCAGCCACGCCCGCGGTCGCGGCCACCAGCGAAGGAAGCCCCATGGGAATCAGGATCGGATATGCCGCCGGTGCGTTCGACCTCTTCCACGTCGGCCACCTCAACCTGCTCCGTCACGCCAAGAGCGAGTGCGACTTCCTCATCGCAGGCGTCGTCTCCGACGAACTGCTGGAGAAGAACAAGGGGAAGAGACCGGTCATCCCCCTGATCGAACGGCTCGAGATCGTCGAGAGCGTGCAGTTCGTCGACCGCGCGGTCGCCGAGACCGCTCCGACCAAGCTCGACATGTGGAAGCAGCTCGGCTTCAACGTCTTCTTCAAGGGCGACGACTGGAAGGGCACTCCCCAGGGGCTCGCCCTCGAGGAGTCCTTCGCCCGGGTCGGCGTCGAGGTCGTCTACTTCCCGTACACCGTCCACACCTCGAGCACCTTCCTGCGGCGGACCCTGGAGCTCCTCAACGCTCCCGAGGTCCAGCAAGCCGCCCTCTGACACAACGATCCGTGCACCCGCCCCTTCGAGGGGTGCGCAGCCACTGGGAGCCCATCATGTACCTGCCGTCGTCCCGCTCGACACCCCTTCGCATCGCCCTGGTCGGAACCCGCGGGGTGCCGGCCCGCTACGGGGGGTTCGAGACCTGCGTCGAGGAGGTCGGGCAGCGCCTGGCCGCGCGCGGCCATGACGTCGTCGTCTATTGCAGGACGTCGGACGACACGGATCCCGCCGAGAACGAGTACAGGGGGATGACCCTCGTCCACCTGCCCGCCCTCAAGCGACGGTCGCTCGAGACGCTCAGCCACACCGGGCTCTCGGCCGCGCACCTGTTCGTCAAGCGTGCCGACGCCGCCATCGTCTTCAATGCGGCCAACTCGCCGTGGCTGCCCGTCCTGCGCGCAGCAGGCATACCCGTCGCGACGCACGTGGACGGGCTCGAGTGGAAGCGTGCCAAGTGGGGACCCCTGGGCAAGAGGTACTACCGGGTCGCCGAATCGCTCGCGGTCCGCTGGTCCGATGCCCTCATCGCGGATGCCGCCGGCATCCAGGACTACTACCGCCAGGAATTCGGCGTCGACAGCACCTACCTGGCCTATGGTGCTCCGATCCTCGAAGGCGGAGCGTCGCACCGGCTCGCGGAACTGGACCTCACCCCCGGCGGCTACCACCTGGTGGTGGCCCGGTTCGAGCCGGAGAACCACGTCCATGTCATCGTCGAGGGGTACGTCCGCAGCAACGCGGAGCTGCCGCTGATCGTCGTCGGCTCCGCCCCCTACTCCGACGACTACACGCAGCACGTCACAGCGCTGGGCGACGAGCGGGTGCGCTTCATCGGCGGGGTGTGGGACCAGGAACTCCTCGACCAGCTGTATGCCAACGCACGGATCTACTGGCACGGCCATTCCGTCGGCGGCACCAACCCGTCGCTCCTCCGCGCGATGGGGGCCGGCGTCGCGACCAACGCCTTCGACGTGAACTTCAATCGCGAGGTGCTGGGGACCAACGGCGAGTACTTCGCCGATGCGGCCGCCATCCCGGCGCAGGTGCACGCAGCGGAGGCCTCGGCGTCGGACACCGTGCTCCGCGGCAAGAAGTCCCAGGTGGATGCCCTGGCGTACGACTGGGATCGCGTGGCGGAGGGTTACGAGCGGTTGTGCCTCGAGCTCGCCGGCCGCCGCGGTGGCCGCGGACGTCGTTCCGGCGCCTTCCCGCTCACCGAGACCGCTCCCTGAGGCGGCACGGCCGGACCACCCGCCGGTGGGGATTCCGAGTGGTCCGGACAGCGGTTCCGGAAGGCTACAGGTAGTCGCTACTCGTGTTTTCCGATCCGCAGGATCCTACGGTTTACCCAGCTTCTCCGTCCTCCCCGGACGTACTGACGATTGGTCTCATATGAACAACCGACACCTGACCCACGGACGTGCCAGGTCGCTCCCATGGCGGGCCGCGAGCGCGTCCCTCCTCGTCGCTGTCATCGTCTTCACGGCCGGTTGCAGCGACGCTGCCGGGACCAGCGGGACGGCGGTGAAATCGGCCGGTCCGAAGGCGTCGGCGAGTCCGGCGGACCCGAAACCCGGCCCCGACCCCGGCGAATCCGGCGGACCGGCCGGTGGACCGGCGTTCGAGCCGGCGTCCGCTGGTGCACCGGAGGTGAGCCGTGGAGGCGGGGCAGCGACCCGCGGAGCGGAGGTCGACCCCGTGTCCTTCGCGGAGGAGGCGGCCTGGGACGACGGGCTGGAGGCGACGACCGGGGGATTCTCCCGGGGGACCATCACGGCCACCGGAGCCGGCGCCATCGCCGGGGCAGCCTACGTCACCATTGAGGTCGAGCTCCGGAACGGGTCGGCGGACGCCGTGGACCTGAACACGGTGGTGGCCACCCTCATGACCGGCGAGGAGCCGGTCCCCGCTGCTCCGACCTACGACGTCGACGGCGTCTCGGATCTCTTCGGGACGCTTGCTCCGGGTGAGACGAGAACGGGGACCTACGCGTTCCAGGTCGGCGCCGACACCACCACGGGGACGTTCTACCTCGACGTCGACGACGAGCACGCGGTCGCCACGTTCGACGGCGCCTTCCAGTGAGAGCTCGCATCCGGCGCTTGCTGCCGGCGGGGCTGGCGGCGCTCGCCCCGTGCACCCAGGCCGTCGGCAGCATGCTGCTGATCCTGGTCGCCAGCAGGACCATGGACCTGGCCGACGTCGGTCTCTTCAGCCTCCTGTACGGCTTCTTCGTCCTCGGGTCCGGACTGGTCAGCGGCTTCGTCGGAGACAGCCTGACGGTGCTGGACCGCGGCGCGTCCAGCATCCGGGGAGCGCTCCAGGCGTGGTTCCTGCTCCTGGCCGGCCTTGCCGCAGGGCTCATCGCGGCGGCCGGTCTCCTCGTCGGCGTCACCGGTCCCGCACAATCGCTCGTCGTGGGCCTCGCAGGGTTCGCCTTCGTCAGCGAGGAGATCATCCGGCGCCTGCTGATGGTCGACCTCAGGTTCGGGCGCGTCACGCTGGTCGACCTCGCGATGATCCTCGGCACGGCCCTGAGTCTCCTCGCCGCTGCCGGCGACGGCCTGCACCTCCTCGATTTCGTCGTCTCGGTCCTGGTGGGACAAACGGCCGGAGCGCTCGCCGGGGTGCTCCTGCTCCCCAGGTCCGAGCGGTACCTCGTGTCGATGCGGAGATCCTCCCTCCGCCAGGTGGCAGCATTCGGGAGCTGGCGGGCCGCGCAGCAGAGCCTGCGGCCCGCGTTGCTGGCGGGAATCCGGTTCGTGGTGATCCTGTTCGTCGGCCTTGCCGCAGCGGGCGAACTGGAGGTCGCGAGGGTGTACGCCGCCCCGGCCCTCCTCCTCATCGGCGGTCTGTCGTCGTTCCTCTTCTCCTCCTACGCTCGGGATTCGTCCAAGCCGCTGCAGGAACTCGTCCACCGGGCCGACCGGGCGGTGACCGCACTCGTCGTCCTGGCCATCGTCGGCTCGGCCGGCGCACTGCTGCTGCTGCCCGTGGCCGGGCCCATCCTCACGGGGCGGATGCCGGATCCACTCGCCGTGACCGGCTGGTTGTGCCTGTCCCTGGGTATCGGTGTGAGCATCCCCTACGGCTCACTGGCCGCGGTACGGGGCAAGGCAGCCACGGTGTTCGGCGTCCGTCTGGGCGAGAGCGCCCTGTCGCTGGCCCTCGCCGTCGTGGCCGTCGCGCTGTCGGACACCTTCGTCCTCGCACCCCTGTGCTGTGCCATCGGCTCCCTGATCGGCGCCATCTGTCTTCGCCTGGTCGTCCTTCGACCCAGGCGCGTCACGTCCTCCACCCCATCCTCCGCTCCGCAGAAAAGGCGGTTTGAGACGCATGTCTGAACCCACGACAACACGCCCGACTTCGTCCCGCCCCTGGCTCGTGTCCCGATTGGCGAGGGCGATCGCGACGATCTCCGTGACCGTGGTCCTCGCCGCGTCCTTCTCCGCGGCGCCCGCCCTGGCGGAGGAACCAGCGGGTGCCGCCACTCCTGCATCGCTTCCCGCGACGGTCAGTGCCGACCTCCTGGTGGCGCCGCAGATCAACGGAGTGGTCTGGTCGACCGCGGTCGACGGCAACACGGCGTACGCTGTCGGCAGCTTCACCCGGGCGCGCCCGGCGGGAGTGCCGGCCGGAGGTGCGGGAGAAGTGGTGCGCAACAACGCCATGGCCTTCAACATCGACACGGGAGCGATCCTGTCGTGGAACCCGAACCTGAACGCCCAGGCGCGCGTCATCGAACTGACGAGCGACCGCAGGCAGCTCTTCGTCGGAGGTGACTTCACCACGGTCAGCGGCCAGGCCCGGAGCAAGATCGCCTCCTTCACGACGGCCACGGGTGCACTCGACGCCACCTTCAGGTCATCCGCCTCGGGAAGTGTGTACGGCATCGCGGTGACAGCGGACCGGGTCTTCTTCGGCGGCTCCTTCGCGACCGCCGGCGGGAGCGCACGATCGAACGTGGCAGCCGTCGCCCGGACCACCGGTGCGCTGCTGCCCTGGGCTCCTGCTGCGAATGGGATGGTGCAGTCGATCGTGGCGGCGCAGGACAACAGCCGCATCGTCCTGGGGGGACGGTTCCAGGAGCTGAACGGTGCACGCACGATCGGTATCGGAGCGGTCGACGGCGTCAGCGGAGCCAGCCAGGCGTGGTCCAGCACCCCCATCCCTGCGGCCGCAGGCACGAGTTCCTCCTGGGTGACGCAGATGATCCTCCGGGACGGCGTCGTCTACGCAGGAGCCAACGGAGACGGAGGGCACTGGTTCGACGGGCGCTTCGCCGCCGACTTCGCGACGGGCGACCTCGTCTGGCTCGACAACTGCTACGGGTCCACGAGTGACGTCTCGGTGATGGGCGAGATCATGTACTTCGTCTCCCACGCGCACGACTGCGCCTCCGTCGGGAGTTTCCCGGAGGAGAACCCGACGATCTGGCGCCGGCTCATGGGCAATACGATCTACGCGACGGGAACCGACCAGGCGCCGCCGGGCAGCAACAGTTCGTACTCGGGCCAGCCCGTGCCCACCCAGCTCCACTGGTACCCGTCGATCAACACGGGGTTCTACACCAACCAGTTCCAGGGTGGCTGGGCCATGGACAACAACGGGACGAAGATCGTCGTCGGCGGGGAATTCACCACCGTCAACGGCGTGGCCCAGCAGGGTCTCGCGGTCTTCGGGTCGAAGGCGGTAGCGCCGAACAAGGTCCGTCCGGAGTACACGACGGCCCTGAAGCCGACCGCCGTCTCCCTGGAAGCCGGTGCAGTACGCGTCGCGTGGCCCACCACCTGGGACTACGACGACGAGAAGCTCACCTACGAACTCCTGCGGGACAACAGCCTGACCGCGATCACGACGATCACCGAGGCCTCGAGCTGGTGGAAGGTCAAGACGCTGGGGTACTTCGACACATCGCGCACCGCCGGAGCGACCCACACCTACCGGGTCCGGGTCAAGGATGCGGCCGGCAACGAGTACATCGGTCCGAGGTCGGATCCCGTGACGGTGGGAACGGGAACCCGCAGTGCCTATGCCGACCTCATCGCGAAGGACGGTGCTTCGGCGTACTTCCCGCTGAACGAACAGTCCGGCAGCTCCTTCGTCGACAACATCGGCTTCAACGATGCGGTCGCCGGCACGGGGCTGACCCGCGGGGTGGACGGCTCGATGCCGTCGACGACGGCCACCCGATTCGACGGGACCGCCGGCGCGTTCGGCGCGACCCGGACGGTCGAGGCAGGCCCGAACACCTTCACGGTCGAGGCGTGGGTCCGCACCGAGACGACGACGGGAGGCAAGATCATCGGGTTCGGCAACGCGAAGACCGGTGATTCCGGCAGCTACGACCGGCACGTCTACATGTCGAACGACGGCCGCATCACGTTCGGCGTGTACAACGGTGCGACGTCGACCCTCCGCACCGCCGGAGCGTACAACGACGGCAAGTGGCACCTGATCACGGCGTCGATGGGCGCGGACGGCATGACGCTGTACGTCGACGGGCTGCGCGAGGCGGCACGGGCCGACGTCACCGCCGGGCAGGCCTACAAGGGTCAGTGGAGGATCGGCGGGGACACCGTGAACGGGTGGCCGAACGCGCCCAGCTCCAGCCGGTTCGCCGGTGACATCGACGAAGTGGCGCTCTACCCTGCCGTCCTGGACCGTCGCGTGGTGCTCGATCACTTCACCGCCAGCGGCAGGACCGCGGCAGTGCCTGCGCCGGCCACTGATGCCTACGGCAAAGCGGTCGATGCGGACGATCCGGCCCTGTTCTGGCGCCTCGACGACTCGGGTTCGGGGAACGCTGTCGATTCCTCCACCTCGCGGACCGACGGCCTGGTGAGCGGCAACGTCACCCGCGAGGCCGCGGGCGTCGTGAAGGGGGTCACCACCAAGGCGTTCGCCTTCGACGGAACCAGCGGCATGACGGCTGCGACGAAGTCCGAGGCCAACCCGCGCGTCTACAGCATGGAGGCCTGGTTCAGGACGGACACCTCCCGCGGCGGGAAGATCATCGGCTTCGGCAATGCCGACACGGGCCTGTCCGGGAGCTACGACCGGCACGTCTACATGGAGGATTCGGGGAAGCTGATCTTCGGGACGTACACGGGCCAGACGAATACGATCCAGACGCCGCTGGCCTACAACGACGACACGTGGCACCACGTCGTCGCCAGCCAGTCACCGCAGGGGATGAAGCTGTACGTCGACGGAGCACTGGTCGGGACGAATCCCCAGACGGGCGCGCAGTCCTACACCGGTTACTGGCGCATCGGGGGGGACAGGACCTGGGGCTCCAGCAGCGCCTTCTTCGAGGGCTCCATCGACGAGGTCGCGGTGTACTCCCGGGAGTTGACCCAGGAGCGGGTGAAGGCACACTACGACATCGTCGTCCCCGCGAACCAGCTCCCGGTGTCCGCCTTCACCTCGGAGGTCGACGACCTCAACGTCGTGCTCGACGGCGGTGGCAGCACCGACCCCGACGGCACGATCACCGGGTGGACCTGGTCCTTCGGGGACGGCACCACCGCGGAGGGGGCCCGGGTGCAGCACGCCTATCCGAAGGCCGGTGCGTACGAGGTGTCGCTGACCGTGACGGACAACCGCGGCGGGAAGGCGACCACCACCAGGACGGTGTCGGCCAGCGCACCGAACGCCCTGCCCGTCGCGGACGTCCAGGCCACGCAGGCCGGTCTGTCCGTCGGGTTCGACGCCTCCGGCTCCACCGATGCCGACGGCTCGATCGCGTCGTACAGCTGGGACTTCGGTGACGGTGCGACGGCGGAGGGAGCGGCGGCGACCCACCTGTTCGGCCGGGACGGCACCTATGCCGTGACGCTGGTCGTCGTCGACGACCGCGGTGGCCGTACCAGCATCGAGCGCCAGGTCCAGGTGAGCAACGCGGTGCCGACGGCCACGTTCGAGGGAACGAGTTCGGGACTGGACGCGCGCTTCGACGGAACCGGCTCGACGGATGTCGACGGGACGGTCCGCTCCTACAGCTGGGACTTCGGGGACGGTTCCACCGGATCCGGTGCGGTCGCCGATCATCGGTACGCCGCGGCCGGTTCGTACGATGTCACGCTGACCGTCACGGACGACAAGGGTGGGACGGGCCGCTTCGCATCGACGATCGACGTCACGAAGACCAACCAGTCACCGACGGCCGGTTTCCAGGTCACGACGGCGGACCTGCTCGTCCAGGTGGACGGTTCGGAAGCCGCCGACACGGACGGCACCATCACGGCCTACGCCTGGACGTTCGGGGACGGGGCGACCGCCACCGGACGCACCGCCCAGCACGGCTACGCCTCAGCGGGATCCTACGACGTGACGCTCACGGTGACGGACAGCGATGGTGCATCGGCAACGGTGACGAGGACGGTCACGGTGCAGGTCGCACCGCCGGCCAGCCCGACAGCCTCCTTCACGGCGCGGACCGACGATCTCACCGCGACGTTCAGCGGCGCGGGAAGCTCGAGCCCGAACGGGGCCGTGACCACCTACGCATGGTCCTTCGGTGACGGTACGACCGCCACGGGTGTCTCACCCTCCCACGCCTACCGGGCGGCAGGAACCTACGAGGTCGTGTTGACCGTGACCGACGTGCGAGGCGCCACGGCGTCGACGACCCAGACCGTGTCGGTATCGCCCCAGCTGGTCGCGGCCTTCGAGGCGACGACGCAGGGCAGGCTACTCTCTGCCGACGCCGGCACCTCCGGAGGGACCGTCGTCGCCCACGCCTGGGACTTCGGCGACGGGACGACCGCGGCCGGCGCGACGGCCGGCCACCGGTACACCGAGGACGGCACGTTCGTCGTCGTCCTGACGGTGACCGACGCCGCGGGCCGCACGGCCTCCACCAGCAGGACGGTCACGGTCGCCAACAGCCTCCCGACCAGCTCCTTCACGCCGGTGGTGTCCGGGCTGGACCTGTCGGTGGACGCCACCGCGTCCAAGGACCTGGAATCGCCGGCGCTCACCTACAGCTGGGCGTTCGGGGACGGCACGACGGCGAGCGGTCGGACCGCCACCCACACCTATGCTGCTGCGGGTACCTACACGGTGGCGCTCGTCGTCCGCGACGAGGACGGCGGGGAGACCCGTTCCGAGCAGCGGCTCCTCGTCGAGAAAGCGGTCACGGAGCCACGCATCCTCGCCGGCGACGCCTTCTCACGGATCCTCGCCTCGGGCTGGGGAAGCGCGGACACCGGTGGGGCGTACTCCTACTCCGGCACCCTCTCCAACTTCTCCGTGGCGAACGGCAAGGGGCAGCTCCGGATGGGCTCCGCCGGAGCCGGCCCCTCGGCCTACCTGAACTCCGTCTCGTCCACCGACACCGAGGTCCGCGCAAGCATCTCGGTCGACAAGGCGGCCACCGGAGGAGGCGTGCACCAGTCGTTCCTGCTGCGCGATGTGACCGGCGCAGGTGCCTACACGGCGAAACTGCAGTTCCAGCCGAACGGATCGGTCACGGCCTTCCTGCTGCGGAAGGACACGATCCTCGTGAACCAGACGGTCATCTCCTCGCTGAACTACGCGCCGGGGAAGGAGCTGATGGTCCGGGCCCAGGCGGTCGGTACCGCGCCGACGGTGATCCGCATGAAGGTGTGGGCGGCGGGCACCGCCGAACCCGCGAGCTGGCAGCTCTCCACGAGCGATACGGCCGTCGATTTCCAGAAGGCGGGGCGGATCGGCTTCACGTCCTACCTCTCCGGATCGGCGACGAACGCTCCGGTGGTCGTCCGCTATGACGACCTGTGGGTGGGGGAGGCGCGCCAGTAGCGGCTGGGCCTAGTAGTATCCGGCACTAATCGATCGGACTGCATTTCGGAGTCCGCAGAATGAGAAGGACCGTCATGACAATGCGACCTGGGGCGCAATTGGATTTCCGAGAAGCACTGAATTCTCTCGCCAGTGCACAGAAGACGTCGAAGGGGGCACCTGCCTACTCGAGATACATCAACAGGAGACTGGGAAGGGTCTTCGCGGCGGCAGCGTACTCCCGCGGTCTCACCCCCAACCAGGTCACGCTCATCAGCGCCATCGCCACCTTCTCCGGGCTGGCGCTGCTGATCCTGACGGATCCGACGACAGGCACCGCCCTCCTGGTGACCACGCTGCTGGTCCTGGGCTACGCGCTGGACTCGGCGGACGGCCAGCTCGCGCGCCTGACCGGCACGGGATCCGCGGCCGGGGAGTGGCTGGACCACACCGTGGATGCCTTCAAGGAGGGGAGCCTGCACCTCTGCGTCCTCATCTGCTGGTGGCGCTACCTCGATCTCGAGACCGCATGGTTGATCGTGCCGATCGTGTTCCAGGTGCTCGCGACGGTGCACTTCTTCTCGTCGCTCCTGATGGACCAGTTGAGGCGGGCCCGCCGCACCAGCAGCAGCACGACGGTCGCGGAGCCGGCGACGTCCTCGGCCCTGTATTCCCTCGCCGTCCTGCCGACGGACTTCGGCCTGTTGTGCGTCCTGTTCGTCCTGTTGCTCTTCCCCGCCGTCTTCGTGGGTGCGTACAGCCTGCTCATGCTCGCGAACGCCGCGTTCCTGGTCCTGGCCCTGCCGAAGTGGTACCGGGAGGTGAAGACGTGGAGCTGAACGAATACGGGCGCATCTTCCGCCGCCGGTGGGTCCTGATCCTCGTCTCGACCCTGGTCGGCCTGCTGCTCGCGGGCATCGCCTCGGGACTCGCCGACCGCACCTACGAGGCGAAGGCGGACCTCTTCATCCGAGCCGATTCGGAGGCCAGCTCCAGCTTCGAGAACTCGCAGTTCGTCCTGCAGCGCGTGAAGTCCTACCCGGACCTGGTCAACAGTCCCCAGGTCCTCACGCCGGTCCTGCAGGAACTGGACTCGTCCATGACCCTGGCGGAGATCAGGGAGAAGGTCAGCGCGAGCAACCCGCCCGAGACGGTCTACGTGAACGTCACGGCCTCGGCCGGCACGGCGGAGGAGGCAGCCGCCCTCGCCAACTCGGTCGCCTCCAACCTGCGCGACGTCATCCGTCAGCTCGAGGGCGGGGACACTGCGAGGAATGCGGCCGTCGAGGCCTTCGTCACCACGCCTGCCGTCGCCCCCACCTCGGCCTCCACTCCCAACACCGTCCTCAACCTGGCGATGGGCTTGCTGGTCGGACTCACCGTGGGGCTCATCGCCGCGGTCGTCCTCGGGGCCGGGCACCGGAGGATCCGCAGCAGCGGGGATCTGCCCCGCTCGGTCGATGTGGAGGTGCTGGGAGCCGTTGCCGGAGGTGCATCCCGCAGTTCCGGGGTCCTCGCCCAGGAGACGGCGCTGCAGTACCGGGAGTTGATGACCGCACTCCTGATCAAGCGTGGCGGGCAGCTCCCGAAGCTCCTCATGGTGACGTCGGTGGGACAGCGCAATGACGCCCAGGAAGCGTTCGGGTACCAGTTCGCCGGCTTCGTCGGGGACTCCGGTGCCCGCACGTGTGTCATCGATGCGACACAGCAGCAGATGCTGTCCGATGGAGCGGTCCCCGGACAGGCCGGTACGGAACTGGGTTTCTCGGACGTGCTCGTCGGTGAGGCCACACTCAACGACGTCCTCGCCGCCACCGAGTGCGGTGCGTACCGGATCCCCATCGGTACCTCCACCGACAGGATCAGCCGTTCCCGCGCGGCGCGGCAGGGTGCGAGCATCCTCAAGGAACTGGACGACGCCTTCGATGTCACGCTCGTCAAGACCGCGTACGACTCGCACCCGCTGACGACGTGGACGGTCGCACCGGTCGCCGAGGCCGCGCTGGTGCTCGTGTCGTGGGGTACGTCGGCCGCGGACCTGGAGGACTCCATGCGGGAACTCCAGGCGGTGGGCGTCGAGCCGCTCGGCCTGGTGCTCCTCGGTGGACCGCGGCGGTCAGGGGGTCGCGCATCAGGGCGTGCCCACCTGAAGGTCCGGACCGCCGGCCGTGGGTGAGTCGAGGGCCCGCACAGCGAGCGCCGTCCTCATCTGGATCATCCTGATCGTCAGTGTCACGGCGTGGCGGAAGGGAGTCTACTTCGAGGGGTCCTTCGACGCCGTCGTTCTCGCCAAGGCAGCACTCCAGGGAGCCGCCTTCGCGATGGTCCTGCTCCTGAAGCGGGCGGCTCCCGTGGCACACCCCGTCGCCGGCGGGCCGCTGCTGGCGATTTTCGCAGTGCTGGCCGTGTCGATGATCGGCGCCCTGGACGCCGGGAACACCACGGCTTCAGCGGTCCTCGTCGTTCGGACTGTCCTCCTCGCGGTCACGGTGGTGCTGATGGTCTCCGCCTTCCCGCGGGACGAGGTGCTCATGCACCTGGTCGTCGCCGTCGGGATCGTCGGCGCGCTCCTCGCGATCACCGGTGTCGGTACCATCGCATCCGGTGGGCGCCTGGAAGGCACTCTCCTCCCGATCAGCCCGAACGGCCTCATCGTCCTCTGCGCGATCCCGGCACTCGCCGCGATCCAGCGGGTCATCTCCGGTCGTGCCACGATCGGTGCCGTCGTCGCGGCCTGCTTCTTCACCCTTGCGTGTCTCGCGACCCAGTCCCGCACGGCGCTGCTCGGCATGGCCATAGCGGTCGTCGTCCTCATCATGAGCATCCGCACCATCCAGCGGTACGTCGCCGTCGTCCTCGCCGCGGCCGTTCCGGCGCTGTTCGCGGTCGCCGTGTACACCACCTTCTTCGGGGCACTCCTCAACAGGGAGGGAAGCGCCTCCAACTTCACCCTCAACTCACGTACCATCGCGTGGCAGGTCGTGCTGCAGACTCCCTTCGAATCCCTCCAGAAGTGGGTCGGAGCAGGACTCTCGGTGAAGACGGTGCACGTGCAGGGCCAGTACTGGAACGACCAGGTCCTGGACTCCAGCTGGATCTCCGCCCTTGCCCAGACGGGACTCGTGGGGACTGCTGTCCTCGCCGTGCTCGTCACGGTGGTCCTGATCGCCAACATCAGGGGCGGACGGCCGAACGCCCTGCCCGTGGCACTCCTCGTCTTCCTGCTCATCAGATCGTTCCTGGAGACGGGACTGCTCGACGCCAGCGTCACCTTCATGGTCCTCACCGCCCTCGCGTCCGCCTTCGTCCCACGGTCAGGGGCGCCATCGGGCGGTCAGGGGCCGTCGGGCATCAACGCGAAGCCACGAGCATCAGCCGGCGACAGGTCCTACCAGCAGACTCCCTGAGGGGACGCGGAGCAGGGCTGCGATCCGATCGGGGAGGGGCTCGGCGACGACCGACGACCGCACGGTGTCGCTCACCCGGAACGTCGTCGGATCCGCGATGGCATCCCCGGTGAGCTCCATGTCATGCTTCGCCTGTCCTGTCGCATTCCGGAAGCGGCCGAGGGTGGTGAAGACGGCCGGTTCCTCCCGTCCGCGCGACCAGATCACGAGCCAGGCCGGGCTCGTCCCCGAGGATCGGTGGAAGACGTTGCCGGACGTCGCGATCTCCATCTCTTCCGCCGACATCTGGTGCGAGTAGTCCTCGACGCACAGGAGGCAGTTCGCCGTGGTGCCGGTGATGACGTTGTTCCGGAGATCGATCGATCCGTTGATCCACGTCATCAGCGGGTCCGGAAAATGCTGGCGAGGGTCGTGCCCGGGTGTGCGGCGGTCCGAGGCGCGTCGTGCGTCCTGCACGATGTTGATCGGACGCCCATTGCTGATGAACGAGTTGTTCCAGACCTCGACGTCGCTGGTGTTGTTGATCTTCAAGCCGTGGCCCGTGTTCTCGGCGACGACATTGTCCGCGACGACGACACGGGCGGAGATCTCGACGGACAGCCCATGACCGCTGTTCCCCACGATCTCGTTCCCCGACACGGTCAGGTCGAACGAGGACTCGTCGAACCAGAGCCCGGTGCCGTTGTTCGCCGAGAAGTTGCTGTCCCTGATGTGTACCGTCCGGGTCCGCCCGATCTTGACGCCACCGGCCGCCGGGGAGTGGTTGAAACCCTCGGTGTTGTTGTCCGTCACGTCGAGATTGGTCGCGGACAGCCCGTCCGCGTACGTCGCGGACGCGCCGAGCATGCCGTTCTGCGTGAGCGTGATGTTCTCGAGCCGGGCGTTCGTGCCGGACACGGCGAGCCCGGTCGTGGAGGTCTGCTCGATGATGACGTTCTCGACCGCGATGTCACTGCTCTCCAGCGTCACCGCGGCCATGTGCGGCACGGAGGGGGAGAACCGGCGGACACCGATTCCCTTGACCGCCGACCCCTCGGACTGGATGGAGATCGCCTTGGCGAGGGAACTCGCGCGGACATCCTTGCCGGCCGGGTCCGAGCCGAGGAACAGCCGGTTGCCGTCGTAGTCGACGTAGAAGGAGTCCGCACCCAGTTCGCCGAGGGACCCTACCTGGCGCTGCGCCGTGCCGTCGATCCACACCTGGTCGGGATGGGAGGCCATGGGATACGCGGGATCGACGAACGTCCAGCCCGGTGTCGTGCCGTCCTCGTTGCCCCACGAATACGTCGGACTCGCGTCGAACTCGGCGGTCCAGCCGTCCGCCACGAACGCGGGGCCGTCCTGCTCGAAGTCGAACACCGGGACACTCCCATCGAGCCATACCTCTTCCTGGGGGAAGGCCTGAAGGGTGATCTGTTTCGTCGTGGGGATCTTCACCGCTTCGGGGTACGTACCGCCCCGGAGGACGACGGTCTGTCCGCTGCGGGCCTGGGAGATGGCGGCCTTGATGGTCTTCAGTGGCGCGTCCTGCGTCCCGCGGGAATCGTCGTTGCCGTTGCCGGCGACGAAGATCGCATCCCCAGGCACTGCGTAGGACGTCGTGCCCAGAGGCGCGGCACCCGCCGTGGGTGCTGATGTCGCCGGCGATGATCCTGCCTGGAACCCGAGCGATTGCGTGAAGAAACTGTCGGACGTCGATGCCACGCGGCCGCTCGACACCCAGATGCCGCCGGTACCCGCGGCACCGGGCACGACAGCGCCGGACGGGTCCTGTGCCGATGGGAGCACACACGCTGACAGCAGCACGACCGAACCGAGTGCAACAGCGCGGCAGGTGAGCCGTCGGCCGCTCAGTGGCCGATTCTGCTCCATCATGAATTCCCTCTTGGCATCCGACGTGACGGCATGGAACGGACCGTGGTCGATGTGACCGCCGCCACCCCAGCCTAGCCTGCAGAATGGTTCGAGGGAACGGTGGCGCCCGGTGCCCGTCCCCGGGAGGACCCCCTGCCCGCGCCGGTCCGTCGGCTTATCATGAGGACCACCGGCCGAGGGACCCGTTCCCGACGACGCCGGGTCGTCCCCGACACTGCTAGCGAAGGCTCCCATGGACTTGACCGGACAGAAGATCGTCATCGCTCATCCCTCGGCGGACCTCTACGGCTCGGACAGGATGATGCTCGAGACCCTCGAGGGGCTGTCCACCTCGGGTGCGGACGTCGTCGTCGTCGTGCCGAACGACGGACCGCTCCTGGCCCGTGTGAGTGCCCGACACGCGGTCCCGGTGATCGTGCCGAGCCTCGTGCTGCGGAAGAGTCTCCTCTCCGCGAGGGGGGTCCTGTCGCTGGTCGCGGGGAGTGCGCAGTCCATCGTCCGGATCTCCGTGTTCCTCGCCCGGAACCGACCGGACATCGTCTACGTGAGCACGCTCAGCATTCCCTGGTGGCCCATCATCGCGCGCCTGGCCGGATGCCGGGTCCTGGTCCACATCCACGAGGCGGAAGGTCATGTGCGCCCGATCATCCGGCACCTCCTGGCCCTGCCGCTCCTCTTCTCGTCGGAACTGATCGCCAACAGCCGGTACACCGTGAAGGTGTTGGGCCAGTCCTTGCCGCGGACGGCCGCCCGGGCGCAGGTCGTGTACAACGGCGTCGCCGGACCCGCGTCCGTGAGACGCCCCCGGGAGGAGCTCTCCGACCCTGTCCGGCTCATCTACTTCGGTCGGATCTCGCACCGCAAGGGCGTGGATGTCGCGATCGACGCCGTGGCCGAACTGAGGCGCAGGGGGCGGGTGGCTCGCCTGGACGTCGTGGGGGCGGTGTTCGGCGGCAACGAGGACTACGCACGCGAGCTCGAGGACAGGATCCGGCGCACGGGACTGCAGGACTCCGTGCGGATGGTGGGCTTCCGCGAGGACGTCTGGGCATCGCTCGACGACGCCGACATCGTCCTGATCCCGGCGCGGCTCGACGAGTCGTTCGGGAACACCGTGGTCGAGGCCATGCTCGCGGCCCGTCCCGCTGTCGTCTCCGCGATGCCCGGACTGCTCGAGGCGGGGGACGGGTTCGGCAGCGTCCATTTCGTCGAACCGGACGACGTCGGTCGGCTCGCATCGGCCATCGAGGCGATCGTCGACGACTGGGCCCGGTGGAGCGGGCTCGCCGTCCAGGACAGGCTCCGAGCGCAGGAGCATCACGCGCCGGGCAAGTACCGGGACGAGGTCGTCGCGTCGATCGTGGAGTCGGGGGACTCCTGATGCCGCACACGTCAGGGGCTCCGTAGTTAGGTAGCACTGGGATGCCCCAACGGGCCCCGAGGTGGGACGATTAGGGCAGAGAATCCTTGCGTAATTGCCGCAGGAGAAACCCGATCCGAGGAGCTCGACGTGCCCGTGGTTGAAACACCCGTCACACTCACCCCGTCCGATGCCGGGCTGACCGATGCCGAGGTCCACCGCATCCGCAACGACTTCCCGATCCTCGGCACCGAGGTCAACGGCCGGCCGCTCGTCTACCTCGACTCCGGCGCCACCTCCCAGAATCCCGTGAGCGTGATGGAGGCGGAGCAGGAGTTCTACGAGCAGCGCAACGCGGCTGTCCACCGCGGTGCCCACACCCTCGCGGTCGAGGCGACCGATGCCTACGAGGACGCCCGTGCCGCCGTCGCCCGGTTCGTCGGCGCCCGCGCCGGTGAGCTCGTCTGGACCTCGAACGCGACCGAGGGTATCAATCTCGTGGCCTACGCGATGTCCAATGCAGCCCTGGGACGGGGCGGCGCGGCGGCGCGGCGCTTCGCCGTGGGCCCGGGCGACCGCATCGTCGTCACCGAGATGGAGCACCACGCCAATCTCGTCCCGTGGCAGGAGCTCGCCGCCCGCACCGGGGCCGAGCTCCACTTCCTCCCGGTCGGTGACGACGGGACGCTCCGGCTGGAGGACGCCGCTGCGGTGATCACCCCCGCGACGAGGCTCGTCGCGTTCTCGCATGCCTCGAACGTCCTCGGCACCATCAATCCGGTCCGTGAGCTCGTCCAGCTCGCCCGGTCCGTGGGGGCGCTCACCCTGCTCGACGCGTGCCAGTCGGTGCCGCACCTGCCCGTGGACGTGAAGGCCCTCGACGTCGACTTCCTGGTGTTCTCCGGCCACAAGATGCTCGGTCCGACCGGGATCGGCGCGCTCTACGGGCGCGCCGAGCTGCTCGACGCCATGCCGCCCTTCCTGACCGGCGGCTCCATGATCACCACGGTGACGATGGAGCGTGCCGAATACCTCCCGTCGCCGAACCGCTTCGAGGCGGGTACGCAGCGCATCTCGCAGGCCATCGCCCTCGGTGCTGCGGCGAACTACCTCGCGGAGACCGGCATGCGACGGATCGAGGCATGGGAGGGAACCCTCGGAGCGAGGCTCGTCGAAGGCCTCGGCTCCATCGACGGCATCCGTGTGCTGGGTCCGGGCGCGGGCCTGCCGCGCATCGGACTGGCCGCGTTCGACGTCGACGGCGTGCACGCGCACGACGTCGGCCAGTTCCTCGACGACAAGGGCATCGCCGTCCGGGTGGGGCACCACTGTGCCCAACCGCTCCATCGGCGGTTCGGCCTCACGGCGACCACGCGCGCCAGCACCTACCTCTACAACACGACGGACGAGGTGGACGCGTTCCTGGACGCCGTCGCGCAGGTCCGTCCCTTCTTTGGAGCATCCTGAATGAGCACCGGCCTCGAACAGCTGTACCAGCAGATCATCCTCGACCACGCGAAGGCGCGGCACGGTTCCCCGCTCCGCGAGTACGACGGCGCGGGTCGGTCGGGGGAGTCCCACCAGCTGAATCCGGTGTGCGGTGACGAGATCACCCTCCGGGCAGGGGTGGCCGACGGCACGGTGATGTCCGTGAGCTGGGACGGGGCCGGCTGTGCCATCTCCATGGCCTCGGCCTCCGTCCTCACCGATCTGGCGCAGGGACTGCCGCGGGACGAGGTGATCTCCCTCGTGGACTCGTTCCGCGAGGTGATGCGCTCGCGTGGCCGGATCGAGGCCGACGAGGAGGTGCTCGGCGACGCCGCAGCATTCTCCGGTGTCTCCCGTTTCCCCGCGAGGGTCAAGTGCGCCATGCTCGCGTGGGTCGCGCTCGAGGAATCGCTCCTGGCCGCCAACGCCTAGCCCGGACTCCCGGCCGTTCCCGGACCGGGTTGGGGCAGGAGCATCGTGAAGCACGTCCCCTGCCCGGGTTCGCTCGTGACGGTGATGGATCCGCCGTGCTCGCTGACGATGCTCTTGGTGATCAGCAGGCCGAGTCCCACGCCCGGCACCGCCGAGGTACGGACCGAGGGCGAGCGGAAGAAGCGGTCGAACACCTGGTGCAGCTCCGCGGCCTCGATCCCGATGCCCGTGTCCGCGACCTCCACCCGCACGCCGTCGTCTTCCAGCGATGCGTCCAGTGTGATGCTGCCGCCCCGCCTGTTGTACTTGATGGCGTTGGTGAGCAGGTTGTCCACGGCCTGGGCGAGCCGGATGGGATCCACCACGGCCTTCAGCGACGACGGCGCGTAGTTGACGAGATGCAGTCCCGCGCGGGAGGCGCGCACGTAGGCGGACGACGCCGCCTCGGCGAGGGTCCTGCCGATGTCGGTCGTCACGGGGTGGACCTCGAAGGTGCCCGCGTTGATGGCCAGCAGGTCCTCGACCAGCTGCTCGAGCCGCACGGCGTTGCGCCGCGCCACCTCGATGTACCCGGTGACATCCTCCGGCAGGGACTCGCCGAGTTCGAGGCTCAGCTCGAGGTACCCGAGGATGGAGGTCAGCGGAGTCCGGAACTCGTGCGAGACGTTCGAGAGGAAGTCGTCCTTCGCCTGGAGCGCGAGCACCAGTTCCGTCACGTCGTTGAAGGACACCACCGTCCCCGCGAACCCACCGTCGTCGTCGTACATGGAGTGCGAGAAGATGCTGAGGGCCCGCTGGGAGCGGGGAGGACCCACCCAGACCTGCTCGGATTCGAGATCCTCGCCCCTGATGGCGCGGGCCACGGGACGGTCCTCCGGCGGGATGGGCGTCACGCGGTCCGGACCGAAGATGAGGAGCTCCGCCTCGTTCGGATCGTCGTTGCCGTCGGGAGCCGCCCCGGAGTGTGCTTCCCGCTGCCGGGCGTTCATCAGGATGTCGTGGCCGTCCGCATCCACGGCGAGGAGTCCCACGCTGACGGTGTCCAGCACGGTTCCCAGCAGGCGCTCGCGCCGCCGGCCGGCCTCGACGCTCTCGCGCAGCGCTGCCTGCGACGCACGCAGTGCTTCCTGCCGCCGCCGGTTGTCCTTGGTGAGGGCACTGACGAACAGTGCCAGGCCCGTGAGCATGATGGGCAGCAGGATCGGCTGGATGAAGGAGTCGAGGGCCACCGGTGCGGGCTGGAGCAGCAGGGGGAGCCAGACGATCGCGAGGGAGGCGACGACGGTCACCGAGGCTGCCGTGACGGTCCGCACCCGGGAGGCCGCGATCCAGACCACGGGGAATGCTGCCAGGAGTCCGACGCCGGAGAGGCTCTCGCCGGCCGCTGCACGCGCGAGTCCGACCGCCACGAAGTCCGCCAGGGGGACGAGGATGACCCACCTGTTCGGGATACGGAACCAGGGCACCACGCAGCAGAGCACCAGGACGAGCACGTTGAGGGCCCAGCCGGCGAGGAAGGCCTCGGCCGATGCCAGATCGTCCCGCTCGAGGAGTCCGAGCGCCACGCAGAGCGTGAACGTGACGGTCAGCGCGAGTTCACTCAGGATGATGCGCCGGCCGTGCCGCTTCCGTACGGTGACCCGGCCGGACTCCGTCAGGTCCCCGCTCCGAGCTGCCTTCCCCCGATCGGCCATGGCAGGATCCTAGTCCTCGCGGTCCTCGAAGAGGTCGGGGACGCCGTCGTGGTCGGTGTCGACGGTCTCCTGTTCCTCGATGCGGCGGTAGTGGCGGTTGCGGGTCCTGAGCACCACGCTGGAGAGCAGGGCCGCGGTGAGGGACGCGGTGAGGATGGCGACCTTCGCATGGTCGTCGTGCTCCGTGCCGGAGCCGAAGCTGAGGTCGTTGACGAGCAGGGAGACGGTGAAGCCCACGCCCGCGAGGAGGCCGACGCCGAACAGGTCCCACCAACTCAGGCCAGGGTCGAGATTCGCCCTGGTGGTCTTGGTGACGAGGAACGTGGTCAGCATGATCCCGACGGGCTTGCCCAGGACCAGGCCCAGGACGATGCCGATGAGGACCGGGTCGGTGAGGGCCGACGCGAAACCCTCCGCCCCGCCGATCGCGACGCCCGCCGAGAAGAACGCGAAGACCGGCACGGCGAAACCGGTGGACAGGGGACGGAAGCGATGCTCGAGGACCTCGGCGAGTCCGGGCTTGCCCGGTCGGGGCAGGGCCGGCTTACCGCCGGACTTCCGCAGCACGGGCACGCAGAAACCGAGCAGTACCCCGGCGACGGTGGCGTGGACGCCGGAGGCATGCATCAGGGCCCAGGTGATGATGCCCAGCGGAAGGAGGACCAGCCACGGGCCGCGCGTGGTGCTGCCGAAGAACCGGGGTCTGCGCTGGGCGAGGAGCGCGAACAGTCCCAGGGGGAGGATCATCCACAGCAGGAAGGTCAGGTGGACGTCCTCGGAGTAGAAGAACGCGATGATCGCGATCGCGATGAGGTCATCGACCACGGCGAGGGTCAGCAGGAAGATCCGCAGGGCGCCGGGCAGGTGGGAGCCGATGACGGCGAGCACGGCCAGGGCGAAGGCGATGTCCGTCGCGGTGGGGATCGCCCAGCCGCGCAGGGTGTCCGGCGAGGACAGGTTCACGACCGTGTAGACGAGGGCGGGGACGACGACGCCGCCGAATGCGGCCGCGACGGGCACGATGGCCCGGCTGATCCGGCGCAGGTCCCCGGCGACGAATTCGCGCTTGAGCTCGAGGCCGGTGAGGAAGAAGAACACGGCCAGGAGGCCGTCCGAGGCCCAGGCGCCGACGGACAGCTTCAGGTGCCACGGCTCGTAGCCGAACTCCAGATCACGGATGGCGAAGTAGGACTCCGAGAACGGGGAGTTGGCCCAGATGATGGCGATGGCGCTCGCGATCAGCAGCAGGATCCCGCCCACCGTCTCCTTGCGGAGGATCTCGGTGATGCGCAGGTACTCCGGATAGCTGGAGCGCTGCAGGATCACGGGATGGGCGCCGGACGCCTTCGGGTTCTCGTGTGCCATCGGTCTCCTGGGTGGGGCGGATGTGGTGCGAGCGGCGGTGCCTCAGGCGAGAAGGGCCCGGACGCCGATCACCGCGGTGGCCGCTCCCAGGATCATCGACGTCGAGATGAGCATGATGTGCACGGTCAGGAACCGCGTAGCCGCGCCCTTCTCGTCCCGGGCCCTCGGATCCTTGAGGATGCGGCGCAGGAAGGGTGGCCAGACGATCAGGGTCCAGACGCCGGCGAGGATCAGGATCAGGGCGAGGGGTGTGGGCAGGTGCACGGTCATGTCTTTCGGTGGGCGGAACGGTGCTGCGGGGAGGACGACGTGTCCGGGGCTCCGGCGGTCAGCGGCTCTCGAGCCACTTACGGGCCTCGACCGCCTGCACGTTGAGTGCCTTGCCGATCATGGGCTCGGCCGCGCCGGCGATCTTCCCGCCCAGGAAGGGGATGGACGAGGTGACGTTGCCCTGGAGGTCCACGACGGTGTCCGTGCCCTGGGCGATCAGCCGCTGGACCGCGGCGACGTTCAGCGGGACTCCCGCGACCGTCATCTCGAGAGTCGCCTGGCGCGAGCCGTCGGCCGCCGGTGCATCCCAGTGCTCGGTCTGCGTGACGGAGAGGGTCTCTCCGACGAACTTCCGGGCCATGTCCGGCAGCCGGTGGGTGGGCATGGTGCGGACGGCGGTCAGCGTGAACGCCCCGGCGGTGTCGCCGTCGAGCGTGAGGGATTCCAGGGAGCCTCCGACGTACTCGCTCATGTGGCGCACGAAGCCCTCGTCGGTGAAGACTCCGAGCACGGTCGCTGTGTCGTAGGGGAGCGTGGTGGACGCGTTCAGTGCCAAGGTTCCTCCAGGAATGGTCGCGCGGGTGCGCATGGCGGTGGGCAGGGTCTTCCGCAATCCTACGGCCTGGTCGGTCGGCCGTGCCGGGGCCCTCCCGGTCGTCGGGAAAGCGTCAGGACTGCTTGGTACTGTGGAATCATCCCGGGAACGATTCGTCTTTCCGGGCTTTTGTGCTGTCTCCGCCGCCGTCGAACCGCGGCAGGGGGCGGTGGAACCCATGCATGAGGAGCCTGGAACACCATGAGCCTGAACGGATTGCGCACGGCGCTTGCCGAGGATGCGTCCTACGCGCGCGTACGGACCAATGCCTCCCGGGCGGTGGAGCAGCGCAGCGCGGACCTGCAGATCGGGGCGCCCGCCGGCATGCGCGCCCCGCTGATCGCCGAGATGGTCGAGGGCCTCGCCTCGGTGGGCTCCGGTTCCACCGGCGACGCAGCGGTGCCGGTGGTCCTCGCGATCACGGCCACGGGGCGGGAGGCGGAGGACCTCGCCGCGGCGCTGCGCAGCTACCTGCCCGAGAGCGCCATCGAGGAGTTCCCCTCCTGGGAGACACTGCCGCATGAACGGCTCTCGCCGCGCTCAGACACCGTCGGACGCCGCCTGTCCGTCCTGCGCCGGCTCGCCCACCCGGGGGGCTCGCCCGTTCTGGTCATCACCGCACCGATCCGTGCCGTCCTCCAGCCGCTCGTCGCCGGGCTCGGCGACCTGGAGCCCGTGGCGCTGAAGGTCGGCGACGAGGTGGCCTTCTCCGACGTCGTGAAGGCCCTCTCCGACGCTGCGTACGCCCGGGTGGACATGGTCACGCACCGCGGCGAGTTCGCCGTGCGCGGCGGCATCATCGACGTCTTCCCGCCCACCGAGGACCACCCGATCCGCGTCGACTTCTTCGGCGACGAGGTGGACCAGATGCGCTGGTTCGCCGTCGCCGACCAGCGATCCCTCACCACGGGGGAGCCTCCTGCCGCCCTGTACGCCCCGCCGTGCCGCGAGATCCTCATCACCCCGTCCGTCATGTCGCGGGCCGCGACACTGCAGTCCGAGCTGCCGGCCGCGGCATCGATGCTCGAGAAGATCGCCGGCGGCATCGCCGTCGAGGGCATGGAATCCCTCGCTCCGGTGCTGGTCGATGCGATGGTGCCGTTCGCGGGCGAGCTGCCACCCGGGTCGATCGCCGTCGTCATGGAACCCGAGAAGGTCCGCGCCCGCGCCCACGACCTCGCCGCCACCAACGAGGAATTCCTCGCAGCCGCGTGGGCCACGGCATCCGACGGCGGCGCGGCCCCGCTGGACCTCGGCGGCCGCCTCGGCACCGACCTGCAGGAGGCGAGCTTCCGCTCCCTCACCGACACCCGCTCGACGGCGCTCGCGAACTCGGTCGCCTGGTGGGGCATCACGAGCTTCGGTGCGGACGAGGAGCTGAGCGATGTCGACAGCTTCTCCCTGCACGCGCGCGAACCGCGCGGCTATCAGGGTGACGTCGCCGAGATGATGGACTTCATCGGCGGCCGCGTGCGCGACCAGTGGCGCGTCGTCGTCGCCACGGAGGGGCCCGGCCCGGCCCAGCGCCTCGCCGAGCTCTTCTCCGACAACGACATCCCGGCCAGGCGGGTCGATGTGCTCGACGGACCCCCGCAGGCGGGCATCATCGAGATCACCACGGCCTGCGCGGGCCGCGGCTTCGTGGTGGACGGGCTCAAGCTGGGCCTCCTCACCGAGGCCGACCTGCTCGGGCGGACGAGCGCCGCGGGTACGCGCGACATGCGCAAGATGCCCTCGCGCCGCCGGAACGCCGTCGACCCCCTGCAGCTCAAGGAGGGTGACTTCGTCGTCCACGAGCAGCACGGCGTGGCGAAGTTCGTCGAACTCCTGCAGCGCTCCACGGGTGCCGGCCCCACCCGCACCACCCGCGAGTACCTCGTCCTCGAGTACGCGCCGTCCAAGCGCGGAGCACCGGGGGACCGCCTCTTCGTGCCCACGGACCAGCTCGACCAGGTGACGCGCTACGTCGGGGGCGACGCCCCGGCCCTCAGCAAGATGGGCGGCTCGGACTGGAGCAAGACCAAGAACCAGGCGCGCAAGGCGGTCAAGGAGATCGCCGGCGAGCTCATCCGCCTCTACTCGGCGCGCATGGCCTCACGGGGCCACGCGTTCGGACCCGACACGCCCTGGCAGCGCGAGCTCGAGGAGGCGTTCCCCTACGTCGAGACCCCCGACCAGCTGACCACGATCAACGAGGTCAAGGCCGACATGGAGCGCGAGGTCCCGATGGACCGTCTCGTCTCGGGTGACGTCGGCTACGGCAAGACCGAGATCGCGGTGCGCGCGGCGTTCAAGGCCGTGCAGGACGGCAAGCAGGTCGCCGTGCTCGTGCCCACGACGCTGCTGGTCCAGCAGCACTTCGAGACGTTCTCCGAGCGTTTCTCGGGCTTCCCGGTGCGGGTCCGCGCGCTGTCGCGGTTCCAGACCGCGAAGGAGTCGCGTGAGACGGCGGAGGGCCTGACCTCGGGTGCCGTCGACGTCGTGATCGGTACCCACCGGCTGCTGTCCAAGGAGGTCTCCTTCAAGGACCTCGGGCTCGTGATCGTCGACGAGGAGCAGCGGTTCGGCGTGGAGCACAAGGAAGCGCTGAAGAAGATGCGCACCAACGTGGACGTCCTGGCGATGAGCGCGACGCCGATCCCGCGCACGCTCGAGATGTCACTCACGGGCATCCGCGAGACCTCGACGCTCGCGACGCCGCCGGAGGAGCGCCACCCCGTGCTCACGTACGTGGGCCCCTACACGGACAAGCAGGCGTCGGCGGCCATCCGGCGCGAACTGATGCGGGAGGGCCAGGTGTTCTTCGTGCACAACCGCGTCTCCTCGATCGACCGCACGGCGGCACACCTCAAGGAGCTGGTGCCCGAGGCGCGCGTGGCCGTGGCGCACGGCCAGATGACGGAGTCGCGCCTCGAGCAGATCATCGTCGACTTCTGGGAGAAGCGGTTCGACGTCCTCGTCTGCACCACCATCATCGAGACCGGCCTGGACATCTCCAACGCCAACACCCTCATCGTCGACCGCGCCGACTCCTACGGGCTGTCGCAGCTCCATCAGCTCCGCGGCCGCGTGGGCCGTGGGCGCGAGCGGGCCTACGCGTACTTCCTGTACCCGTCCGAGAAGCCACTCGGTGAAGTGGCCCTCGAGCGGCTCAAGGCCGTCGCGGCCCACAACGAGCTCGGCGCGGGCATGCAGCTGGCCATGAAGGACCTCGAGATCCGCGGCGCGGGCAACCTGCTGGGGGGTGAGCAGTCCGGCCACATCCAGGGCGTCGGCTTCGACCTCTACATCCGCCTCGTCGGGGAGGCCGTCGCCACTTTCCGGGGCGAGGCCGAGGAGAAGGCGGCGGAGATGAAGATCGAGCTGCCGGTCAACGCGCACCTGCCGCACGACTACGTGCCGGGGGAGCGGCTGCGTCTGGAGGCGTACCGGAAGCTCGCCGCCGCCGTCACCGACGAGGCGATCGACGCCGTCGTCGCCGAGCTGAAGGACCGTTACGGGGAGCCGCCCGCAGCCGTCCAGAACCTGGTGTCCGTGGCCCGCTTCCGGATCGCCGCCCGCGCGCTCGGCCTCACGGACGTGGCGCTGCAGGGGAACTTCATCAAGTTCGCCCCCGCCGAGCTGCCCGAGTCCAAGCAGATGCGCCTCACGCGGATGTACCCCGGGGCGGCGATCAAGCCGGCGCTGAACGCCGTGCTCGTGCCCAAGCCGAAGACCGCGCGGATCGGTGGCAGGGACCTCGTCGACGCCGAGATCCTCGACTGGGCGAAGAACGTCCTCGACGCGGTGTTCACGGCGTAGTCGCGGTCCGTGCTGCTGCCTGTTCTCCTTCCCGGAGACGAGGAAGAGGCCGTCCCTGCGGGGACGGCCTCTCCCTCGTCCGGGGTGGCGCTGCCGGGCGCCCGGTACTACATCAGGAACTGACGCTCGTCGAGGTTTCCTTCTCGTCGGTCCGGTTGCCCTCGGCGAGGTTGAAGCCGGTGTCGGCGCGCCCGAGGATGCCCTGGGGGATGTAGAAGACGAGGAACGCGACGACGACGATCACGGCCATCGGCCAGACGTTCTGCGGCGTGAACCACGTCAGCAGGTACATGCTGAGCAGGAACGCACCGAAGATCAGCACGAACCACACGATGTTGCCGACGAGGTGGCCCTTGCCGGCGTGGGCGGGCTGGCTCTCGGCGTTTGTCGGGTGTGACATTGGATCTCCTTGCGTGATGGATCTGCTGCGCCGTCAGTAGCCTGCAGCGCCCTGTTCTCCCTTAACGATAGCGACTCCTGAGCTCGCGCCGATACGCGTTGCACCGGCGTCGATCATGGCGCGTGCATCCTCGAGCGAGCGCACGCCGCCGGAGGCCTTCACGCCCAGGTCAGGGCCCACGGTCCTCCGCATCAGCGCGACGTCCTCCACGGTGGCGCCGCCACCGTTGGAGCCGGTGGAGGTCTTGACGAAGTCGGCGCCTGCCTCGACGGCGGCCTCGCACGCAAGCACTTTCTGTTCGTCGGAGAGCAGCGACGTCTCGATGATGACCTTCAGGATGGCGCCGTGCTCGTGCACGGCGTCGGCGACGGCGAGGATGTCCTGGACGAGTGCGTCCCTGTCGCCCGCCCGCGCCGCGGCGATGTCGATGACCATGTCGATCTCGTCGGCGCCGTCGGCGACGGCGCCGCGGGCCTCGAGGACCTTGACCTCGGTCGTGGTGGCGCCGAGCGGGAAGCCGATGACGGAGCAGGTGAGGACGCCGCTGCCCTTCACCGCGGTGCGCACGGTGCTCACCCAGAGGGGATTCACGCAGACGGACTTGAACGAGTACTCGACGGCCTCGCGGCATACCGTGAGGATCTGCTCACGGCTGGCTTCGGGCTTCAGGAGCGTGTGGTCGATGTAGGAGGCAAGGGATGCATCGGTAGGCATGGCCTCCATCTTTCCATGTCGCCGCACCCGATTCCTCCGGTCCGGACCATCGGGTGCGAGCGGGTGCGAGCGGGTGCGAGCGGGAGGGTCAGAGGCCGAGGGCTTCCTCGACATCGCGTTTCACGGCGTCGAGGCGCACACGGGCGGCACCCTTGGCCGCGTCGAGCTCGGCGGCTGAGCCGACGGGCTCCACCACCTCGAGGTAGCACTTCAATTTCGGCTCGGTGCCGCTGGGGCGGATGATCACCCGCGTCTCGTCCTGGGTCAGGTACAGCAGTCCGTCCGTGGGCGGCAGGTGCGCCGAGCCCTGGGCGAGGTCGTCGGCGATGCTCACTGCCGATTCGGCGAACGACGACGGCGGGTTCTCGCGCAGCCTGTTCATCATGGCGCCGAGCAGACCCAGGCTGCCGACGCGCACCGAGAGCTGGTCGGAGGCGTGCAGGCCGTGGACCAGGAAGGCGTCGTCCAGCAGGTCGAAGAGTGTGCGTCCGGAGGCCTTGGTGGTGGCGGCGAGCTCGGCCAGCAGGAGGCCGGCGGAGATACCGTCCTTGTCGCGGACGAGTTCCGGTGCCACGCAGTAGCCCAGCGCCTCCTCGTAGCCGAAGGACAGGCCCCGCACTCGGGCGATCCACTTGAATCCGGTCAGCGTCTGCATGTGGTCGATGCCGGCCACGGCCGCGATCCGCCCGAGGAGGCGGGAGGACACGATCGAGTTCGCGAAGACGCGGTGGCGCGTCCCCTCGGCGCCCGTCCCGTCGCCGTCCGGGAGCCGGGCCGCGAGGTGCAGGCCGAGGAGCGTCCCGACCTCGTCGCCGCGCAGCATGCGCCAGGCGCCGGTGGAGGGTTCACGAGCGGCGAGTGCCACGCGGTCGGCATCGGGATCATTGGCGATCACGAGGTCCGCACCGACCTCGGCAGCGGTCTCGAGTGCGAGGTCGAGGGCGCCGGGTTCCTCCGGGTTCGGGAAGGCGACGGTGGGGAAGTCGGGGTCCGGCTCGGCCTGGCGCTCGACGACGGTGACGTCGTCGAACCCGGCGGCGGCGAGGACCGCCCGCGCGGTGCGCCCGCCCACGCCGTGCAGGGGAGTGAGGACGATCCTGAGGTCGCGATCCGTCACCGCCGGGTCGGCGAGGCCGGCGACGGCGGCGACATAGTCCGCCTCGATGCTCTCGGGCAGCACGGTCCAGCCCCCGGAGGCGAGGTCGACGGTGTCCACCGCTGCGATGCGGGCGGCGATGCCGGCGTCGTGCGGTGCCACGATCTGGACGCCGCGGGCATCCTCCTCGACGGCCCGTCCACCCAGGTACACCTTGTACCCGTTGTCCTGCGGAGGGTTGTGGCTCGCGGTGACCATGATGCCCACCTCGCAGTGCAGCGCGCGGATGGCGTAGGCGAGCACCGGCGTGGGCAGTTCACGCGGCATCAGGAAGGTCTCGATGCCGGCCGCGGTGAAGATCGCCGCGGTCTCCTCGGCGAAGATCCGGGAGTTGTGGCGGGCATCGAATCCGACGACGGCGCGGGGCGCGTAGGCACCGGCGGCGAGGCCTAGGGCGTGGGCGGCGACCCCGGCAGCGGCCCTGCGGACCACCACGCGGTTCATGCGGTTGGGGCCGGCGCCGAGCGCCGCACGCAGGCCGGCCGTGCCGAAGGCCAGCGGACCGGAGAAGCGGTCCCGCAGCTCCTGCTCCGACACGGCGGCCGACGCGTCCGCGGACCGCACGGAGCCGACGAGCGTGCGGAGCTCCTCCGCCGTCCGGGGATCCGGGTCGGCGGCGGCCCAGGCGTCGGCGGTGTCGAGGAGGATGTCGAGTTCCGAGGTGCTCATGGTGGTCCCTAACGTGGATCGGCGGAGGCTGCCGGACGGGCGTGCCTGCGGTGCTGCTGGCGT
This sequence comes from Arthrobacter sp. TmT3-37, assembly GCF_054510835.1. Taxonomy (NCBI): domain Bacteria; kingdom Bacillati; phylum Actinomycetota; class Actinomycetes; order Micrococcales; family Micrococcaceae; genus Arthrobacter; species Arthrobacter sp. TmT3-37. The sequence continues at coordinate 48,664 of NZ_JBTNDU010000018.1, forward strand.
ACGGGGTCCGGTCGGAGCCCGTTCGATCTAGAGCGTGGCGACGATGTCGGCGAGCAGGCGTGAGATGCGTGGCCCTGCGGCCTGGCCGGCCTCGAGGACCTCGGTGTGGCTGAGGGGGACGGGGGAGATTCCGGCGGCGAGATTGGTCACCAGTGAGATGCCGAAGACCTCCATGCCCGCGTGCCGTGCTGCGATGGCCTCGAGCGCCGTCGACATGCCCACGAGGTCGGCGCCGATGCGCTTCGCGTACTGCACCTCGGCCGGCGTCTCGTAGTGGGGACCGGTGAACTGCGCGTATACGCCCTCGTCGAGTGTCGGGTCCACCTGGCGCGCGAGGGCGCGCAGGCGTGAGGAGTAGAGGTCGGTCAGGTCGACGAACGTGGCACCCTCGAGCGGCGAGGACGCCGTCAGGTTGATGTGGTCGCTGATGAGCACCGGGGTACCCGGCTGCCAGTGCTCCTGCAGCCCACCGCACCCGTTGGTGAGGATCATCGTGGTCGCACCCGCGGCGGCTGCGGTCCGGACGCCGTGGACCACGGCGCGGACGCCCCTGCCCTCGTAGAAGTGGGTGCGGGCGCCCAGGACGAGGGCGCGCTTGCCGTTCGGCGTGAGGACGGAGCGGATGGTGCCGGTGTGGCCGACGACGGCGGGTGCGGTGAACCCTGGGATGTCGGCGGCGTCGAGGGTGGCGGTGGTCTCGCCGATCAGTTCGGCCGCCTCTCCCCAGCCGGATCCGAGGACGAGAGCGGTGTCGTGCCGGTCGATGCCGGTAGCGCGGGCGATATGGTCGGCAGCGTCGCGGGCCAGGTCAAAAGGATCAGAAGTCACCGATCCAACTTACCCTCTGGGAAAAGACCGGACCACCGGCCGAGGCACCCCACGAAGCCCCACGGCAGGGGCATCCGCCGTTTCGGGGTGTCGGTGGCATGGGCGATAATCGAACGCGTGACCAATCAACTCGATTTCAGCTCATTGCGCCTGGCCATCCTGGGCGGAGGGCCCGGCGGCTACGAAGCGGCCATGGTCGCTTCCTCGCTCGGAGCGAAGGTGACCATCGTCGAGCGCCAGGGCCTCGGCGGATCGGCGGTCCTCACGGACGTCGTGCCGTCCAAGACCCTCATCGCCACGGCGGACACGATGACGCGCTTCACCGACGCGAGCGGGCTCGGCGTCCACTTCTCCGCGGACAGCAAGGTCTTCGCGGATCTCGACAGGGTCAACCAGCGGCTGCTGAAGCTCGCCGTGGAACAGTCATCCGACATCCGTGCCACGCTCGAGCGTCTCGGCGTCCGCGTCATCATCGGCACCGGCAAGCTGCTCGACAACCACCGGCTCGAGGTCGAGTCGGAGGGTGAGACCTCCGTCATCGAGGCGGACGCCGTCCTCCTCGCCGTGGGCTCGACGCCGCGCGAACTGCCGAGTGCCATGCCCGACGGCGAACGCATCTTCAACTGGACGCAGCTGTACAACCTCCGGCAGATCCCCGAGCACCTGATCGTGGTGGGTTCCGGTGTCACCGGAGCCGAGTTCGCCAGCGCCTACAACGGCCTCGGTTCCAAGGTCACCCTGATCTCGAGCCGCGATCGGGTGCTCCCCGGTGAGGACGCCGACGCCGCCGAGGTCCTCGAGGGCGTGTTCAAGGACCGCGGCATGACCGTCCTGTCCCGGTCACGCGCCGATGCCGTGAACCGGACGGACGACGGCGTGGTCGTCCACCTGTCGGACGGCCGGACGGTCGAGGGCAGCCACTGCCTCGTTGCCGTCGGTGCCGTGCCCAACACGGCGGGCATCGGCCTCGAGGATGCCGGCGTCGCGGTCGGGGAGTCCGGCCACATCCAGGTCGACGGCGTCTCCCGCACCACCGCGCCCAATGTCTACGCCGCCGGCGACTGCACGGGCGTCTTCGCCCTGGCCTCTGTCGCGGCGATGCAGGGCAGGATCGCGATCGCCCACCTCATGGGTGATTCGGTGAGCCCCATCAAGCTCAAGCAGGTCGCGTCGAACATCTTCACCTCGCCGGAGATCGCCACGGTGGGCGTGACCGAGGAGGACATCGCGTCCGGGCGGTACCAGGGGGACGTCGTGAAGCTCTCCCTGCACACCAACGCCCGCGCGAAGATGATGAACGTCAGGGACGGCTTCGTGAAGGTGATCTCGCGCAAGGGCTCCGGCACCGTGATCGGCGGCGTCGTCGTCGGTCCCCGCGCATCCGAGCTGATCTTCCCGCTCGCGCTCGCCGTCACCAAGAAGCTGCACGTGGACGACGTCGCCAACACGTTCACGGTGTACCCCTCGCTGACCGGGTCCATCTCCGAGGCGGCGCGGCGCCTGCACGTGCACCTCTAGGCCCGCCGGCGGGAGGTTCCCGGCGTCCGCATGGTGGACACGCTTATCCACGTGCTGGACGCCGGTGATCTGATATTGGGGTTCAAACCGAAGCACGGGCGCCGTGCCGCGAGGGCTCCGTGCACCTGGCGGCGGCGCCTCGTCCGAGAAAGCCGCCGCCATGACCTCCTCCACTTCCGCTGGTGCCAGCGGGACAACCACGCCCCTGAACAGCAGGGGCCGGGTGATCTTCGCCAGCCTCATCGGCACGACGATCGAGTTCTACGACTTCTACATCTACGCCACGGCCGCCGTCCTGGTCTTCCCGGCGCTGTTCTTCCCCAACCAGAGCGACGCGAACCAGCTCCTCAGCTCGTTCGCCGTCTTCGGCGTCGCGTTCGTCGCGCGTCCGCTCGGCTCCATCGTCTTCGGCCATTTCGGCGACAAGATCGGGCGCAAGGCGACCCTGGTCGCCTCACTCCTGACCATGGGTATCGCCACCTTCCTCATCGGACTCCTGCCGGCCGCGACCAACCCGGGATGGGTCTTCCTCGCGCCACTGCTCCTGGTGGTGCTCCGATTCCTCCAGGGCCTCGCGCTGGGCGGTGAGTGGAGCGGTGCTGCGCTGCTCGCCACCGAGAACGCTCCCGAGGGCAAGCGGGCCGTCTACGGCACCTTCCCGCAGCTCGGGGCGCCCATCGGCTTCATCCTGGCCAACCTGCTGTTCGTGCTGCTCAGCACCACGCTCAGCCCGGAGGAGTTCCTCGCCTGGGGCTGGCGTGTGCCGTTCCTGCTGAGTGCCGTCATGGTCATCATCGGCCTCTACGTGCGGCTCAAGCTGATCGAGAGCGCGTCCTTCCAGAAGGTCCAGAAGACCGGCAAGGTGGTGAAGGTCCCGCTCGGCACGACCTTCCGCCTCCACTGGCGCCGCCTGATCCTCGGCACCTTCATCATGTTCGCCACATACGTCCTCTTCTACTTCATGACGGCGTTCACGCTGACCTACGGGACCGCACCGTCGAGCCTGGAGCAGGCCCGGGCGAAGGCCGAGGCCGCCGGCGGCACGTTCACCGAGGCCCAGGCCGCGGCGTTCGTCCCCGGTCTGGGGATGGCGCGCACCGACTTCCTGTGGATGCTGATCATCGGCGTCGTGTTCTTCGGTATCTTCACCGTCGTGTCCGGTCCGCTGGCCGAGCGCTTCGGACGCCGCAAGATGCTCTTGGCGACGACGGTCGGCATCGCAGTCTTCGGACTCCTCTGGGCTCCGCTCTTCGGGGCAGGGACGATCGGCGCCATGGCACTCCTGATCCTCGGCTTCATCCTCATGGGGCTGACGTTCGGGCCGATGGCCGCCGTGCTGCCGGAGCTGTTCCCTGCGAACGTGCGCTACACGGGCTCCGCCGTGGCGTACAACGTCTCGAGCATGATCGGCGCCGCGCCGGCGTCGTTCATCGCCGTCGCTCTCTGGCAGGCAGCCGGGGGAAGCACCGTGCTGGTGGGCGCCTACCTGACCGTGGCCGCCGTCGCCACCTTCATCGCGCTCTACATCTCGCGTGAGACGCGTGATCACGACTACGAGAACAACGTGGCCTGATCCCCGCGCCTGCCGTGACCGACGGCGCCGTACCCACCGGGTGCGGCGCCGTCGTCGTTCCGCCGGAGCCGAGGTGCCGCCGCATGCCCGTCGCCGGTGCCCGCCGTACACTGGATGGGAAGCCGGCTTATCAATCAGGGGTGCGTGGACTGCGCGCGCCCGGGAGCCGGACGATTCGGGGTAGCGGGAGCGGGTGACATGGAGAAGCAGGCGCTGGCCGGGCGGTATGCCCTCGGGGAGCGGGTCGGTACGGGCGGCATGGCGGAGGTGTTCGCGGCGCGCGACACGCGCCTCGAACGGGACGTCGCCGTGAAGCTCTTCCGTCCCGGGACCGCCGACGGCCTCGAACGGGGATCCGCCGAGGCGCGGATGCTCGCAGGGCTCGACCACCCGGGGCTCGTGCGCGTGCTCGACATGGACAACGGCGACGACGCAGGCGACAGCACCTACCTCGTGATGGAGCTCGTGAAGGGCCCGGATCTCGGGGTCCTCCTGAAGGCCTCCGGGAGCATGGGCCGCGAGCAGGTCCGGCTCATGGCGCTCGACCTCGCACGGACGCTGCACTACATCCACGGCCGCGGCATCGTGCACCGGGACATCAAGCCGTCGAACATCCTCACCCGCCCTGCCGACCCCCAGAGCGGCCTGTTCCGCTACCTCCTCACGGATTTCGGCATCGCCCGGTTCTTCGACGGCGGCCGGATGACCGCGACCGGCCAGGTGATCGGCAGCGCGGCCTACTTCAGCCCCGAGCAGGCCCGCGGCGACGGCGTAGGGCAGCCCTCCGACGTCTATTCGCTGGGGCTCGTGATGATCGAGGCGCTGACGGGTGAGAGGGCCTTCCCGGGCACGGGCGTCGAGAGCGCGCTGGCTCGCCTCCACCGGAGTCCGTCCATCCCCCATGGCGCCGGCCCGGCGCTGTCCGCGCTCCTGGTCTCCATGACCCTCGATGATCCCGCGGACCGGACCGACGCCGCGGGAGTGGTACGGGCACTGACGGCGATGGGTCCCCAGCGGCCGGCGGAGGCCCCCGCGACCCGGGCCGCCCCCGTCGACGACCCGCCGACCGCAGCCATGCCGTTGCCCGGCGCCGTCGGCTCCGGTACGGGGCCGGCGGCATCGTCGCCGGGAACCGTCGACGGGACGGCGCGGATCCCGCAGGCTGTCACCGCGACGCGCGTGGCAGGTCCTCCCACGGGTACGACGGCTGAGCCGGAGCGAGCCGTGGCGCACACCGCTCCGACGTCCGCTGCGGCTCTGGCTCCAGGAACGGGGCCATCCCCTGGTCGCACGGCGCGCGGTCTGTCCGGCCCGGTCGGGACGGACCCGGCGGAGCCGTCGAGGCGAGCGGACGGCGAGGTGCCGTCGTCCGTGCACCGGCCGGCCGGGCGTCGTCGCCCAGCCCTTCCGGTGCTGTTCGCCGTGCTGCTGCTCGCTCTGGTGGCGGCGGGGATCTGGGCCTTCATGACCCTGTCCGGCGGCACGTCGTCGCCCGACGTCGAACCGCTGCCGGCCGTGTCCGGTGAGCCCGGCGAGAAACTCCAGGAACTCTACGAAAGCGTGCAGCGATGAGGATGGGCCTCGAGACCAGATTCGCCGTGCTGGCCGCTGGAGTACTCCTGCTGGCGGGGTGCGGAAGCGAGGCCATCGACGCCGGGACGGCCGGGGACTTCCAGGCCGAGGTGCGGACCATCGCCTCGACGGCTGCTGCCGGTGACCCCGCCGGCGCGATCGTCCTCGCGCAGAGGCTGAAGGGCGAGGTCGACGACGCCCGTGCGGCAGGCGCCGTCACGGAGGACAGGGCCACGCTCATCGGGATGCGGATCGACGCCCTCGTAGCGTCCCTCGACGCCGGACAGGTCCCGGCGGACGCGACACCTCCTGTCCCGGCGCCGAGCGACGACGCTTCTGACGGGGAAGCACCTGAGGATGGAGCGACCGGCGAGGATCCTGCCGAGCAGGCGCCGGCAGACCCGGCCCCGGCGGAGGAGCCCGCTGATCCCGCACCCGCGACCGCACCGGCCGAGACCACGGAACCGCCGGCACCGGTACCCGCCCCCGTCGAGGAGGGTGACGGGGAGGGCGACGGGGAGAGCGGGGATACGGGCTCGGAGGACACCGGGGCGGATCCTGCACCGGGCAACAGCGGAGGCAATGCGGCGGACCCGGCCGAGCAGCAGCGCAAGGCCGAGGAGAAGGCCAGGGAGGCTGCCGAGAAGGCGGCGGAGAGGGCCCGCGACAAGGGCAAGGGCGAGAACGGAGGCAACTGACCTCCTCCGGTGACGGGTCCTCCCCGACTCCTCTCCTGCCGGTCAGTCCCGGATCGAGGCGATGACCGACCCGGCGGAGACCGTGTCTCCGGGCGCTGCCGCGAGACCTGTCAGCGTTCCGGCCTTGTGGGCCGTCAGCGGCTGCTCCATCTTCATGGCTTCGAGCACCACGATCAGGTCGCCCTCGGCCACGACGTCGCCGTCAGCTGCCGCGACCTTCACGATCGTCCCCTGCATGGGGGAGGTCAGCTCGTCGCCGCTCACGGCGGTGGACTTGCCGCCACGCGCACGCGAGGACTTCTTCGACTTCGCCGGGGCGCCGGCCTTGCCGTTCGACGCTGCGCCGAGCCCGGCTGGCAGGACCACTTCGAGGCGGCGCCCGCCGACCTCGACGGTGACGCGCTGCCGGAGATCCTCGTCGGACGCCGGGTCGGGCGCACCCTGCCAGGGCTCGATGGTGTTGGTGAACCCGGTCTCGATCCAGCGGGTGTGGACCGAGAAGGGCCCCTCGGCCGGTGCGAAGGCGGGGTCGGCGACGACGGCGGCGTGGAAGGGGAGCACGGTGGGCATGCCCTCGATGACCATCTCGGCGAGGGCGCGGCGCGCACGCTGCAGCGCCTGCTCACGGCTGGCGCCGCTGACGATCAGCTTGGCGAGCATGGAGTCGAAGTTCCCGCCGATGACCTCGCCGGCCTCGATGCCCGAGTCCACGCGGATACCCGGACCCGTGGGCAGCGTGAGGGTCTGCACCGTACCGGGCGCCGGCATGAAGCCGCGGCCGGCGTCCTCCCCGTTGATCCGGAATTCGAAGGAATGTCCCCGCACCTCGGGGTCGCCGTAACCGAGCTCCTCGCCGCGGGCGATGCGGAACTGCTCGCGCACGAGATCGAGGCCCGTCACCTCCTCGGAGACGGGGTGCTCCACCTGGAGGCGTGTGTTGACCTCGAGGAAGGAGATCGTTCCGTCCTGGCCCACGAGGAACTCGCAGGTGCCGGCGCCCTGGTAGCGGGCCTCGCGGAGGATCGCCTTCGAGGATTCGTAGAGCCGCTCGTTCTGCTCGTCCGAGAGGAAGGGCGCGGGTGCCTCCTCGACCAGCTTCTGGTTGCGGCGCTGGAGCGAGCAGTCACGGGTGGACACGACCACCACGTTCCCGTGCGCGTCGGCGAGGCACTGGGTCTCGACGTGCCGTGGGGCGTCGAGGAACCGCTCCACGAAGCACTCACCGCGGCCGAACGCGGCCGTGGCCTCGCGGACAGCCGAGTCGAACAGCTCAGGGATCTCCTCGTGGCTGCGAACCACCTTGATCCCGCGACCGCCGCCACCGAAGGCGGCCTTGATGGCGATGGGCAGTCCGAACTCCTGCGCGAAGTCGACGACTTCCTGCACGGACGCCACGGGATCCTTGGTGCCGGGTACCAGGGGAGCACCGACCCGGGCCGCGATGTGGCGGGCCTGGACCTTGTCGCCCAGCTGGGAGATCGAGTGCGGGGACGGGCCGATCCAGGTGATCCCGGCGTCGATGACGCGCTGCGCGAACTCCGCGTTCTCCGACAGGAAGCCGTAACCGGGGTGGATGGCATCGGCACCGCTGCGCTGCGCCGCCTCGAGGATCCGGTCCATCACGAGGTAGGACTCCGCGGCCGTCTCCCCGCCGAGCGCGAAGGCCTCGTCGGCCATGCGCACGTGCAGCGCGTCGCGATCCGGGTCCGCGTACACGGCGACCGACGCGATGCCCTCGTCCCGGGCTGCGCGAATGACGCGCACGGCGATCTCCCCCCGGTTCGCCACCAGGACCTTCGTCACCCGGTGGTGCAGCCGCCCGTCGGGCTCACTGTCGGGTAGGGCGGGGGACGGGGCAGGGGGGGACTGGCTCATGGGGCGTCGAACTCCTTCTTCTCAGTCCGGAGCCTAGCCCGGTTTTGGAGCTTCCGCCCAGAAATCGTGGCGATGGGGAGTGTTGTCCGCCATTCTTTTGTAGGGAACCTACAAGGTCACGGACGGCGCCCACAGGTCCGTGATCGCTACTCCCGCGGACTGCAGGAGGGCGCGCAGCGTGGAGATGCTGAGCCCGACCACGGCGTGCGGGTCGCCGTCGACGCGGTCGATGAAGGCACCGCCGAGCCCGTCGATGGTGAATGATCCGGCACACTGCAGCGGCTCGCCGCTCGCGACGTACGCTTCGACCTCCGCGTCCGACATCGCGCCGAAGTGGACCGTCGCGGAGGAGACGGCGCCGATCGTGGCACCGGATCCGCCGTCGCGCGTGTCCACGAGCCAGTGGCCCGTGTGCAGGACGCCGGACCGCCCGCGCATGCGGCGGATCCGCTCCACGGCGACCGACGGCTCGTAGGGCTTGCCGTGCGCCTCGCCGTCGAACTCGAAGACGGAGTCGCAGCCGATGACGAGGGTGTCGTCGGCCTCGGGCAGTGCCTCGACGGCCTCGGCCTTCGCGCGTGCCAGGAGCAGGGAGGTGTCGTGGGCGTCGAGCGTCCCGTAGGAGGCGACGACGGCCGGTTCGTCCACGTCGGACACCAGGACGGAGTGCCGGATCCCCGCCTCGGCCAGGAGCTTCGTGCGGGCGGGGGACTTCGAGGCGAGGATCAGGCGGAGGGTCATGGACCAAGCCTAGGCGGCAGTGCACGGGGCGGGTGGAACGGTGGCGTGCCTGCCGGTCCCGGCACTGCAGCGGGACGGGACCGGCAGGAATCTGTCACCAGTAGTGGGCGACGTCGACCACCACCCTCGAGGCGGTGCCGGAACCGGGTATGACGAAGGCACGGAAGGGGAGCCGTGCCCTGACCCCGAGTGCGAGCGTCGTCTGCCCCTCGAAGCTTCCAGCCCATGCGACCTGGCGGAAGGTGGAGTAGCCCGTCACGTTCACGAGCTCGCGGCCGTTGGCGAAGGTGTACGTAGCGACCCCGTTCCGATAGGCGGGAGCTTTCACGACCACGGAGAGGCGAGCCCCGCCGCGCACCGGGACGACGAACCCGGATCCGTCGCTACGGACTGCGTCGACGTATCGGACGGTGTAGCCGTTCACAGGCCCATTGACGTCGATCACGAGCCGATCGAAGCAGTCGTGCCGGCCGGAACGGACGTTGATGATGGGAGCGGAGGACAGGGTGCCGGCGGTCTCCGCCGTCGAACCCCAGGTGATGCCGCAGTATGCGGCGGATGCCGGCGGTCCCCCTGCGAGGCCGAGGCCTGCAGCGAGGGCGAGTGCGGCGAGTGTGGCGGAGAATCTCCCCGTCAGGCGCGATCTGTTCATAGCGCACCACCTTGTAGAGCTGGATAGGTGCACCCATAGTGCGCCTGCCCTCAGGGAAAAGCGCCGCCGTCGCGCTGAACGCCGCCCAATCGTTAGGGGTACACCGAATCGTTAGCCGGAGCCGCCGGACGGCTGTGCCCGGCGGGCGGAGGTGATCCCGCCCGCCGGTCACGGGGAACTACGAGGCGGACACCAGTGCCCGGCGCAGCGTGTCGAGTCCCACGGAGCCGAGGTTCAGGGCGCGCGTATGAAAGGCCCGCAGATCGAAGGCGTCGCCCTCGCTCGCGCGCACCTCGTCACGGATCTGCTCCCACAGGCGCTGGCCGATCTTGTACGACGGCGCCTGTCCCGGCCAGCCGAGGTAGCGCGTGTACTCGAAGTTCAGCTGGCCCTCGCTGATGGCGATGTTCTTCTTCAGGAAGTCGTAGCCCTTGTCCGGCGTCCAGGTCCCCTCGCCCCAGCGTTCCGGGATCTCCAGCTCGAGGTGCACGCCGATGTCGAAGACGACGCGGGCGGCGCGCATACGCTGCGCGTCGAGCATCCCGAGGCGGTCTCCCGGGTCGGCGAGGAAACCCAGTTCCTGCATGAGCCGCTCGGAGTAGAGCGCCCAGCCCTCGCCCTGCCCCGACACCCAGATGGCATTGCGGCGCCAGGGGTTCAGGAGTGCACGCTGGTAGGTCGCCGTGGCGACCTGCAGGTGGTGGCCCGGGATGCCCTCGTGGTAGACGGTGGTGGTCTCCTTCCACGTGGTGAAGGAGTCCTCGCCCTCCGGCACGGACCACCACATGCGGCCCGGGCGGGAGAAGTCGTCGCTGGGGCCCGTGTAGTAGATGCCGCCCTCGTTGGTCGGGGCGATCCTGCACTCGAGCCGGCGCATCACGTCCGGGACGTCGAAGTGCACGCCGGCCAGCGCGTCGACGGCCCTGTCCGAGAGATCCTGCATCCATGCCTGAAGCGCGTCGGTACCGTGCAGCTGGCGGGCGGGATCCTCATCGAGGATCCGCATGGCCTCCTCGATCGACGCACCCTCGCGGATCTCGTTCGCCACGGCCTCCTGTTCGGCGATGACGCGATCGAGCTCCTCGACGCCCCACTGGTACGTCTCCTCGAGGTCGACGGCGGAACCGAGGAACACGCGCGACATCAGGGCGTAGCGCTCGCGCCCGACGGCGTCCTTCTCCGGTGCGGTGGGCAGGAGGTCGTCCTGCAGGAACGATGCGAGGGAGCGGTAGGCGCCACGGGCGGCTTCCGCTCCGGCGCGGAGCTGCTCGCGCACCGGCGCCGGCAGCTCGCCGTCGTCCCCACGCTCCGTGGTGCCGAGCGAGTCGAAGAATCCGCCGTCCTCCGCGTACTTGGCGGACTGCTCGATGACGATTTCCACCTGGCGCCGGGCAGCGACGTGACCGCGCTCGCGGCCCGCGCGCAGGGACGAGATGTACCCCTCGATCGCGCCGGGGACGTTGGCCATGCGGCCGGCGATGTTGCCCCAGTCCTCCGCGGTGGCCGTGGGCATGAGGTCGAAGATCGCCCGGATGTCCTGGGCCGGGCAGGCGATGTTGTTCAGTTCGGCGAAGCTGTAGCCCGCCTCGTGGATCTCGAGGTCCAGCCCGAGCCGTTCGCGCATCGCGTCGAGGGTGACGGCGTCGACGTCGTCGGCGGGCTGGAGGCCCTCGAGCAGTCGCAGGGTGTTGCGGGCGGCCTCGGCGAGGGCTTCGATGCCGGCCGGCGAGTAGTCCTGGTATTCGGTCTCGTGGCCGGGGATGCCCAGTTCGGTGGCGAAGTTGGGTATCAGCTCGAGGAGGGTCTCGTAGTACGAGGTGGCGACGGCGTCGATGGCCGTGGACCGCCGTGCTGGCTGCTCGCTGGAGGAGGGGACGGGAGCTGAGGTGTTCTGGGTCACGTCCAGAGCCTAGCGCCAGCCGGTTGCCGAAGGCCACCGAGTGCCGGGTGCGCGGCACCGTCGACCGGATGATCGCCGAGGGACTCGCGACGTAGGGTGCAGGAATGACCACAGCAGGTGCACGTCCTGACGCACCCGATCGGCGCTGCAGCGAACGGGGACCTCGTCGGGCGGACAGCGGGCAGGCCGGCCTCCTGCCCGTCCGGGAACCGAACACCTCCACCACCCTCCGAAGGGACCCGTCGATGCCGCACACCCACCCCATCCTCGAGCAGGACAGAGCTTCGCAGTGGCTCGGTATCGACGTCGACCGGGCCCTGTTCGGTGACGCGCAGATCTCCATGATCGTCCGGGAGGAGATGGTGAACGGCTTCGGCATGGCCCATGGCGGCATCATCTTCGCCTTCGCCGACACGTGCTTCGCCCTCGCCTGCAACGATCCGGAGGCCGATCGCGACGCCGGTCCCGCGACCATCACCGTGGCCTCCGGTGCCGACATCAACTTCGTGGCACCCGCCTTCGAGGGCCAGACCCTGACGGCCGTCGGCAGGGAGGTGAGCCGGAGTGGCCGCAGCGGGATCTACGACATCCGTGTCACTGCCGGCCACACCCTGATCGCCGAATTCCGGGGCCGCAGCCGAACCATCCCGAAGCCCGCGCGCGACTGAACCAGGGAGTGCCGTCGTCGGGCCGACGTGACCGGATGGTTCGCCGATACCCATGGCCCTCGGCAGGAAGTGCACCTACCGTGGGGACATCACACGAGGGGGAGCGGATGGACCATCAGCGCGAGCAGCAGCCGGCGCCCGTCGATCGGGTCGCCATCGACGGGCGCCGCTTCCCCGAGGCGCAGGACGCTCTCCTGCGGTCCTCCTTCGGCCTCGGTGCCGCGATGACCGCCGATCCCGCTGCCGACCAGGTCACCAGCCCGCTCGGTGCGCTCCACGCCCTGTCCCTGCTGCGGGCCGGAGCCGGGAGCACGACGGCCGCGGAGATGGATGCCGTGCTCGGGCTGCCGGCCGAGCACCACGAGGCGATGAACGCCCTCCTGGCGCGCATGGAGAGCTTCGACGGTGATCCGGGGAGCGTCGACGAGGAGGATCCCCCCGAGAAGCCCCTGGTGCACCTCGCGAGTGCGATGTTCGTTCCCGCGGCCGGAACCACCAGCGAGCGCTTCCTCGACACGCTCGCGCGGCACTACGGGGCAGGCGTCCATGAAGTCGATTTCGGAGACCCGTCGACGGCGGCACGCATCGACGAGTGGGTGTCGAGGGAGACGGGCGGACGGGTCGGGAAGGCCCCGCTCGAGGTCGGTGCGGCCACGACGCTGTCCCTGCTCACCACCGTCTACTTCGCGGCGGCCTGGGACGAGCCCTTCGATCCGTCCGGAACCTTCGACCAGGACTTCCTGCTGGCCGATGGCAGCGCAGTGGGGGTCCCGATGATGCACGGGACGCGGACGGTGCGGTACGTGGCGGTGGATGGCTGGTCCGGGCTCGACCTGCCCTATGGCCAGGGATTCTTCCTGCGGCTCCTGCTGCCCGCGGACGGATCACCGGCGCGATGGACCGGGCAGGAGTTCCTCGACATGGCGGAGCTGCTCGATGCAGCCGAGGTCGTCCGGGTGGACGTGGCGCTGCCGAGGTGGGACCACGGGTTCGAGCTGGACCTCCGGGAGTCGCTGGCCGCTGTCGGGCTCTCCGAGTCCTTCGGGCCCGACGCCGATTTCCATGCCATCCAGCCGGGCTCCGTCGTCGCGGGCGCTGCGCAGGTGGCCACCATCACGGTGGCGGAGAAGGGGACGGTCGCCGCGGCGGTGACGCAGTTCGCGATGGCGACGAGCGCTCCGATGCCGCCCGAAGCGAGGATCTCCTTCGACCGGCCCTTCGGGTACCAGATCGTCCACGAGGAGACGGGACTGCCGCTGTTCCTGGGGACGGTCTCCGACCCGCGCTAGGGCCAGGTCCCGGCAGCGTCAGCGCACGCTCCGCCGCCACGATCCCGGACCCGGCGTCGGGCCCAGCCGCAGCATGGCCCGGCGGACCCACGAGCGACCGTGGTCGGGCGCGCCGTCCGCGTCACCGACGCCCTGCAGGGCGACGACGACGGCGGTGAGCGCGGCGAGCTCCTCCTCGGTCGGCCGGCCGGCCACCACGGACAGGAGTGCGGGGCTCTCCCCGGTGACGCCGTCGGGCGTGCCGTCGCGGGCCGTCACAGCGGGATGTTCCCATGCTTCTTGGCGGGGTTGGCCGCCCGCTTGTCGCGCAGCGCGCGGAGCCCCCGGACGATCTGCAACCGTGTCTCGGACGGCGCGATCACAGCGTCGACGTAGCCGAGCTCGGCCGCCTGGTACGGGTTCAGCAGCTCCTCCTCGTACTGCTGCACGACGTCGGCGCGGGCGGCCTCGACGTCCCCGCCGGCGTCGGCCACTGCCTTGAGGTGGCCGCGGTAGAGGATGTTGACGGCCCCCTGCGCTCCCATGACGCCGATCTGCGCCGTGGGCCAGGCCAGATTGAGGTCCGCGCCGAGCTTCTTGGAGCCCATGACGATGTACGCGCCGCCGTACGCCTTGCGCGTGATGACCGTCAGCTTCGGCACGGTGGCCTCGGCGTAGGCGTAGAGCAGCTTGGCCCCCCGCCGGATGATGCCCTGGAACTCCTGGTCCTTGCCGGGCAGGAAACCGGGCACGTCCACGAGGGTCAGGATCGGGATGTTGAAGGCGTCGCAGTGCCGCACGAAGCGGGCAGCCTTCTCCGAGGCGTTGATGTCGAGGGTGCCGGCGAACTGCAGGGGCTGGTTGGCCACGATCCCGATGGTGTGCCCCTCGACGCGCGCATAGCCGGTGACGACGTTGGGTGCGTAGAGCGCCTGCATCTCGAGGAAGTGGCCGTCGTCCACGATGGCGGCGATGACCGCGTGCATGTCGTACGGCTGGTTCGCCGCGTCGGGGATGAGGTCGTCGAGGGCGAGGTCCTCGTCCGTGATGTCGGTCTCCTCCACGAACGCCGTCAGCGGGGCCTCCGCGAGGTTGTTCGAGGGCAGGAAGTCGAGCAGCTCACGGACGAAGCCGATCGCATCGGCCTCGTCCGTCGCGAGGTAGGCGGACGTGCCCGTCGTCGTGTTGTGCTGCCGTGCCCCGCCGAGGGTCTCCATGTCCACGTCCTCGCCCGTCACGGTCTTGATGACGTCGGGACCCGTGATGAACATGTGCGAGGTCTTGTCCACCATCACCACGAAGTCGGTCAGCGCGGGGGAGTAGGCGGCGCCACCGGCGCAGGGTCCCATGATGAGCGAGATCTGCGGGACCACGCCCGAGGCGTGGACGTTGTTGCGGAAGATGTCGGCGAACATGGCGAGCGATGCCACACCCTCCTGGATGCGGGCGCCGCCGCCGTCGTTGATGCCGACCACCGGGCAGCCGTTGCGCAGGGCGAACTCCTGCACCTTGACGATCTTCTCGCCGTTGACCTGGCTGAGCGAACCGCCGTAGACGGAGAAGTCCTGGCTGTAGATGGCGATCAGCCGGCCGTCCACGGTCGCGTAGCCGGAAACCACGCCGTCGCCCAGTGGCTTCTTCCTCTCCATGCCGAAGGCGGTGGACCGGTGGACCGCGAGGGCATCGAACTCGACGAACGAACCCTCGTCCACGAGGAGATCGATCCGTTCCCTGGCAGTGTTCTTGCCGCGCGCGTGCTGCTTGTCGATCGCCTCGGGACCGGAGGGCTGCTCGGAGAGCGCCTTGCGCCTCCTGAAGTCGGCGAGCTTCCCGGCCGTCGTGGTGAGGTCGGGTTGCAGGTCCTGGTGCATGGAATCTCCGGTCGGCGGGTGGCTGGGGGCGGGCGCGAGCCTTGACTGGAGGATTCCGACAAAGCACGGCGCTTTTCCCCCAGTCTAGTGAGGATCCCGGGGCCCACCGTTGTAGGACGTCTACAGTTTCCGCTTCCATCACTTAGCCGCCGCACCGATGTTACTCACGAGTAACATCGGTGCGTCGCACGCCGTCGGGAAGGCCCCGCTGCTTACAGTGGGGCCATGACTGCACGCAATGAAGCTCAGGAATCCGCGGCGCCGACGAGTGCGGGTACGGCGTCGACCCTCGCCGGGCGCACTCTCCTCATGTCGGGCGGAAGCCGCGGCATCGGCCTCGCCATCGCACTGCGAGCCGCGCGCGACGGCGCCAGGGTGGCCATCCTGGCCAAGACGGGGGAGCCCCACCCGAAGCTCGAAGGCACCGTCCACACCGCTGCGGAGCAGATCGAGGCCGAGGGCGGATCCGCCCTTCCCCTCGTGGGCGACGTGCGGAACGACGACGACGTCCGGGCCGCGGTCGAGGCGACCGTGAGCACCTTCGGCGCGATCGACATCGTGGTGAACAACGCCTCGGCGATCGATCTGTCGAAGACACCGGACGTGGACATGAAGCGCTACGACCTCATGGCCGACATCAATGTCCGCGGCACCTTCATGCTGAGCAAGTTCGCCCTGGACGCCCTCCGGCAGTCCGGCAACCCGCACATCCTGACCCTCTCGCCCCCGCTGAACCTCGAGCCACGGTGGGCCGGCATGCACCTGGCCTACACCATGGCGAAGTACGGCATGAGCCTGACCACGCTCGGGCTCGCCGAGGAGCTCCGGGCCGACGGCATCGCCGTGAACTCGCTCTGGCCGGCGACCCTCATCGACACGGCGGCCATCCGCAACATGCCCGGCGGCAGCCGGATGGTGCGCGCAGCCCGGAGTTCCGCGATCGTCGCCGATGCCGCGCACGCCGTCCTGGTCAGGGACGCCCGCACCTGCACCGGCAACTTCTTCACCGACGAGGAAGTGCTGCGTGCAGAGGGCATCACGGACCTCACCCGGTACAGTCTGGGCGCTCCGGAGGACCAGCTCGTCCCCGACATCTTCCTCTGAGCCGCGGACCCCGAGGAGCGGAGGCGCCGGGCCGGATAAGATCGATGCCATGTCCTCCCGCTATTCCAATCTCGAGCGCCCGGGCCTGGACCTCGGCGCACTGAGGACAGCCCTGTGCATGCCGTCGGGGCCCTTCTCGAGGCTGGACATCGTGGCCCGGACGGGATCCACGAACACCGACCTGGTCGACGCCGCGCAGCGGGAAGCGGCAGGCTGGCCCGACCTCAGCGTCCTCGGCGCCGAGGTCCAGACCGCCGGCCGCGGGCGGCTCGATCGCGCCTGGGTGGCCCCGGAGCGGTCCTCGCTGTTCGTCAGTGTCCTGCTGCGGCCGTTCAACCGCCAGGGGCGACCCGTTCCCACCGCGGCCTACTCCTGGTTCTCGCTCCTCGCGGCACTCGCGCTCGCGGAGAGCGTCGAGGACCGCACGGAGATCGCGCCGCAGCTCAAGTGGCCCAACGACGTCACGGTGGACGGACGGAAACTCGCCGGGGTCCTCGCCCAGTTCGTGCCGGGGGCGGGTGCGGAGCCGCCCGCCGTCGTCGTCGGCGTCGGGCTCAACGTCAGCCTCACGGACGAGGAACTCCCCGTGCCCACGGCCACGAGCCTGCTCCTCGAGTACGCCGGCACCACGGACCGGAACATCCTGCTCAAGTCCTTCCTGCGCACCTTCGCCGACTCCTACCGCGCCTTCTGCGACGTCGACGGCGATGCCGGGGTGGATTGGGACAACGGCCCGTCCCTGCTCACGCGCGTCGGCGCCCGCATGGCCACCCTCGGGCAGGACGTCCGGGCGGAGCTGCCGGGCGGGGTGGCGCTGAGCGGCCGCGCGCTCGCCCTCGACCCGCACGGCGCGCTGATCGTGCGCGACGAGGACGGCGAGCGGCATACCGTCTCGGCGGGCGACGTCGTGCACCTGCGTCCGCAGGAGTAGCCATGCGGATCAAGCTGCTGCCCGGGGAACGCGTCCTCGTGCGCACCCGGCCCAATCCCCTGCCGCTCGTGGGGCCGGTGATCGCGGGCTTCGTCCTGTTGGCGGTGGGCGGCTTCGGCCTGGGCTACCTGGGTCGGCGGGACCTGCCCGGCGGGCTCGCCGAGTGGCAGCCGGTACTGCTGCTGGGAGCACTCGCCGTCGTGGCCCTCCTCCTGCTCCGCACGGTGGTGCGGCCGCTGGTGCGGTGGTCCAGCAACCGCTACGTCCTCACGAGCATGCGCCTCATCCACCGGCGGGGAGCCACCCGGAGGACCGAACACCAGATCAACCTGTCCGCCATCTCCCAGCTGCAGACGGAGCAGGGTCTGCTGCAGCGGATGGTGGGCAGCGGGACCCTCATCGCGGACCTGGGGTTCGACCGCGCGCATGCCTACCGGCACGTTCCGCAGATTGCGACGTTCAAGGAGTACGTGGTGCAGGCGATCGGCGACCTACCGCTGACACGCATGTTCGACGGTGTGGACATGGAGATCGATCCGCAGTACGCCCGGGGCGGACTGCCCCGGACACAGCAGGAATGGAGAAGCGAGCAATCGTGACAGTCGAGGACCGCCACGAGCCCGGGCAGCCCGGCCGAACCGATGCCGGCCCGGTCGGGGAGACCGCGGTCGGCACCGGACAGTCCGACGACGCCCCCGAGGCCTCCGCAGCCAAGGCCGTCTGGCAGCTGCAGCCGGACATGGCCACGGGAGGCGGTGCCGACGCGGCGCCTCCGGCCGGCCCGATCGAACTCGACCGCGAGACGATCCGGCGCCTCGAACGCGAACTCCTCGGGGCCGAACGCACCCTCAAGCGCCGCGACATCGCCGCCGGCGCCGGCGTGTCCCTGCTGTCCGCCCGCAAGCTGTGGCGCGCCATGGGCTTCCCCAACATCGGGGACGACGACGTGGCCTTCACCGAGAAGGACCTCCTCGCGCTGACGACGATCATCGACATGGTGCGCCAGGAGCAGCTCACCGAGGACGCCGCCATCTCCATCACGCGCGCCGTGGGGCAGATGACAGACCGCATGGTGGTGTGGCAGATCGAGGCCATCGTCGAGGAGATGGTGGCCCAGCGCGGGTTCACGGACGCCGATGCACGGAAGACCCTCGTCTCCGAACTCCCGGACCTGATCGAACCGCTCGAGAAGACACTCGTCTACGCGTGGCGCCGCCAGATGAACGCCGCCGTGCAGCGGCTGGCCCTGCGCGCGGAGTCGGGGCTGGCGTCGAGCGAGGCAGGGCGCGACGGCGACGAGCAGGACGCGCCGCTGCCGCTGGCCCGAGCGGTGGGGTTCGCCGACCTCGTCTCGTACACGTCGCTGTCGCGGCGCATGAACGAGCGGACGCTCGCGCAGCTCGTGCAGCGGTTCGAGAACAAGTGTGCCGAGATCATCTCCGTGGGCGGCGGGCGCCTCGTGAAGACGATCGGCGACGAGGTCCTGTACATCGCCGAGTCGCCGGAGGCCGGAGCCGAGATCTCGCTGGCCCTCGCGAAGGCCTTCACGGAGGACGAGTTCCTTCCCTCGGCGCGGTGCTCCCTCGTCTGGGGCCGCGTCCTGTCCCGGCTCGGGGACATCTACGGGCCCACCGTCAACCTGGCCGCACGGCTCACGGCGCTCGCCGAGCCGGGAGAGGTGCTCGTCGATTCCGCCACGGCCGCGACCCTCGAGAACAACGAGAAGTTCGTCCTGGCTCCGCACGAGCCGCGGCAGGTGCGCGGCTTCGGCGAGGTCCGCCCGGTGACGCTCGCCCGGGGGACCGGTACGGGGATCATCCTGGACTGACGGCCGAACCGCAGCGACGCGGATCGGTGCCCGGGCGGACAAAGGGCAGAATGGGGACATGACAGACCAGCAAGCCCGCCTCCGCGCGGCCGCACGCTTCCTCCCGGTTCCTGCCCAGCCGAGCTGTGCAGGACGGGTGCCCGGAGGCCGCGATGCGTGAGCCGACGGCCAACGGGTCCCACGTGGTCGACCTGCGCGCCGGGGCCGGCAGCACGGAGGACCCTCCCGCACAGCAGCACCAGGGCGTGGCACCGGGGCTGGGCATCCGGCTCGCCTGCGGGTTCGGCACCGACCGGGGGCTCCGCCGTGAACTCAACGAGGACTCCTTCATCGCGCTCGAGCCCGTCTTCGCCGTCGCCGACGGCATGGGCGGACACGAGGCAGGCGAGGTGGCCAGCAGCATCTGTGTCCGGACCCTCGCGGACAGCAGCATCATCGGCACCAGGACCCCGCACTTCCAGGCGGGCGATCTCGAGGAGCTCATCCGCCAGGCCGACGCGCGGATCCGCCGGGAGGCAGGCGGCCATGCCGGTACCACCCTGACCGGGGTGGTGCTGGTCGAGGAGTCGGGAGCCCCCTACTGGCTCTTCTTCAACGTGGGCGACTCCCGGACGTACCGACTGAGCAACGGCACCTTCGGCCAGATCTCGGTGGACCATTCCGAGGTGCAGGAGCTCGTGGAGATCGGGCAGATCACGGAGGAGCAGGCACGGACCCATCCCCGCCGGCACGTCGTCACCAGGGCCCTGGGAACGGGGGACGACGCCGAGGCGGATGTCTGGCTCCTGCCCGTCGAGCCGGGGGACCGCATCCTGCTCTGCTCGGACGGACTGAGCGGGGAAGTGGCGGACGACGGCATCTACGCCGTCCTCAGCGAGGTGGCGGACCCGCAGGAGGCCTGCGACGCGCTGATCGCCGCAGCGCTCCGCTCGGGCGCCCGGGACAACGTCACCGTCATCGTCGTGGACGTCACCGACCCGGGCGAGGAGCCTGCCGGGCCGGCACCTGCGTCCGCGGGCGGACTCTTCGCGGCCGATTCGGACCGACGCCCCCCGGGGGACCGCCCGTGAGGTATTCCACCGCCCGGACCGATCTCCGCTCCATCCCTGGATCGGAGCTGCTCCGGTGCGGGTGAGCGTCACCCGTGACGGTCTGGAGCTGCCCGACGGTGTTGTTCCGCAGCTCCGGGAGTTCGACGTCGAGGAGTACACGCCGCTGACGACGGTCCTGGAAGGATGCGGCCTCCCCCTCTCCTTCGTCGACGGCGCGGGACTCTGGACGGTCGTCGTCGGCCGGGCCGAGTCGGTCGTGGCGGTGGTCCGTCAGGTCCCGCGCGCGGACGGCAGGGGCTTCCTGCCGGAGGTCCTGTTCGCCCTCGACCGGTCGTGCGGGGAACTCGCGGCGGAGGACGGCATCCTCCGGCTCGCCTTCCGGTCGACGCCGGGACCGCTCGCGGACGTCCTGGCGCCGGCCAGGGACGGACGGCTGTGGCGCCCGTCCGCGCGCGGCGGGGCGGTGGACAACACGCCGGTCGCCGACGCGGTCGCCCGGTTCTCCGAGCGACCGGGACAGCGGACGATGATCGAGGTCCTGAGGACCTGCCTGTCGGGCGAGCTGCTGATGGACGTCACGGGTTCGGATCCGTCCGCCCCCGCGGTGCGGAGCTTCGCGGGCTCGGACGGTGCCCGGGCGCTCGGCGTCTTCACCAGCCAGGCGGAGCTCTCCAGATTCCTCGAGGGCGGGCCGACCGCAGGCCCGCCGCAGTCCCTGGCGCTGCCTGGCGTGGTCGCACTGGAGACTGCGCTGATGGATCCGGCGGTCGAGCGGGTGTACGTGGATCCGGCCGGCCCGACGTGCGGGCTGGTCCGCGACGACCTGGCGTTCGCACTGCAGGGCCCACCCAATGCCCTGCTCCGCGACGTCGTGGTGCGACAGGGGTCGCAGCAGGAGCTGTTCACCGCCATGCTCGGCGAGAGCGTGCTGTTCCTGGCCGAGTCTGAACGGGACGGCCGGCGGGAACTCGTGATGGTCCCGGGCGAGGGCACCGGATCGACCGGCGTGCACCTCGCCGTGTTCACCTCCGCGGCGGAGGTCGCTGCATTCGACCCCGAGGTCTCGGCACGGGCTTCCTCGACCGGCTGGGTGGCGGAGCTCGTCTTCGGGCGGCGGCTGGGCGGGATGGTGATCGACCCGGCCGGTCCTTCCGCGTCGATCGGCGCGTTCCAGCTGTGGCACATCCTGGCCAACCCGTCGCTGGACCGAGGGACGGAGTATTCCGGGCAGGAGCGACGGACCGGGGCATGATGGAATGTGTGCCGGGCAGGTGCGGTGGTGCCCGGCTCATCGACAAGCACAGGGGGAGAGTTGACCGACCAGAAGTCCTTCACCCGGACGCGCAGCAGCCGGCAGCACGGGAGCACCGATGACTGATCCGGTCATCGCCAGCCTCAGGAGGGCCCTCGAGGCCCACCCGGGCGACGTCGTCCTGCGGATCCACCTCGCGCAGACCCTGCTGGCCGGCGGCGACCCGGCCACTGCCATCGCCGAGGCGAGCCTCGCCCTGCAGGCGGACCCGGCTAACGACCAGGCGCGGCTCCTCCTGGGTACCGCCGCAACAGCACTGAGCTCGCCGCCCGGCGCAGCCGAGCCCGATGACGCGCCGGGCGGCGGAGCGGCGCCGGGCGCTCCGGCCGGACCCGCCGCCTTCGACTGGGACCAGGCGGAACACGAGGTGGGGAGCGCCGTACCGCCTCCCTTCGTGGAGGCGAGCCCCGTCCCCGTCGGCCCGGCGGCGGACGACGGCACCGCACCGGTCGAGGTACCACGCGAGGCCGTGACACTGTCCGACGTCGGTGGGCTCGACGACGTGAAGCGTCGCCTCGAGGAGTCCTTCCTCGCGCCGATGCGCAACGCCGAGGTGGCCCGGGCGTTCGGCAAGTCCCTGCGCGGCGGCCTGCTGCTGTACGGTCCGCCGGGTTGCGGCAAGACCTTCCTGGCCCGTGCCGTCGCGGGTGAACTCGGTGCGACCTTCCTGTCCGTGTCGATGACCGATGTGATCGGGTCCTTCATGGGCGAGACGCAGAAGAACCTCAAGCGCGTCTTCGACGAAGCCCGGGCCCAGGCCCCCACGGTGCTCTTCATCGACGAGATCGACTCTCTCGGGATGCGGCGGGGCGCCCTCTCGGGCGGAGGAGCCGCCTGGCTGCGCCAGATGGTGAACGAGCTGCTGCTGCAGCTGGATTCCATGAGCGGAGACAACGACGGCCTGTACGTCCTGGCCGCGACGAACAACCCGTGGGACCTCGACGAGGCGCTCCTGCGCCCCGGCCGGCTGGACCGCTCGATCCTCGTGAGTCCGCCCGACCACGAGGCGCGGGCGTCGATCCTTCGCCATCACCTGAAGAACCGTCCGATCGCGGGCATCGACGTGCAGCACCTCGCCACCGTGACGGAGGGTTTCTCGGGAGCTGATCTCGAGCACGTGGCCGTCACGGCGGCGGAGAAGGCCATGATGCAGTCGATCGCGCAGGGGGCGATCAGCCCGATCACCATGGACCACCTCGGTGACGCGCTGCGGGAAATCAGGCCGAGCACCGTCGCATGGCTCGAATCGGCGCGCAACGTGGTGCGGTTCTCCAATGCGAACGGTCGCTACGACGACCTCGCGGCCCTGCTCGACGGCAAGAAGCGCCGGTGAGCGAGGTCGTCGACCTCGACGTCCTGTCCAATCGCTTCGAGATCCTCGCCGCCCAGCAGCGTGCCCGTGAGGCGGTCGACCTGCTGGAAGGGCAGGCGGCGTACCACGGGGACGAGCCCCTCTACTGGGCGCTCCTCGGGCGGGCACTCGTGATGGACCAGCGGTTCGTCGACGCCGAACACGCCGGGCGCCGGGCCGTGGAGCTCGAGCCGAACGCCGCCGGGACGCAGATCATCCTGCTGCTCGCGCTCCTCGGTCAACGCCGGACCGACGAGGCCGTGGCACTCGCCTGGTACGTCGTCGAACAGCATGCCGAGGAGCCTGACGCCCACTACTGGCTCAGCCGGGCGCTCCTCGTGCGCCGGCGCGACCACCAGGACCTGGTGGTCGCCCATCAGGCCGCCCGCCATGCGCTGTCCCTGAACGCGGATGCGGCAGCGTTCATGCAGGCGGCGCAGACCGCGTCGCTGCTCGACGACGACGGCGAGGCCCGGGCTCTGCTGGCCGCCGGCCTCGCGCAGTTCCCCCAGGACCGCGAGCTCCTCCTGCTCAGCGGGCGGATCCGGGGCGGGGAGAGGGTGGTGGGGCCACGCGAGGAGCTCGTCGGCGGGATCCTGAGGATGAGCCCCCTGGACACCTCCGCGGAGGCGGATCTCGCCTCGAGCCCGCTGCGCTGGGTGCGCGGCCGCCTCTTCCTCCTCTGGTACCACGTCCTGGCGTTCGCCCTCCTGGCGGTCGTCCTGCTGCCGGTGCCCGTTCTGGTCGCCGTCACCCTGACGGCCGCCGGAGTCCATGCCGCGCTGGTCGTCCGGAGCTACAGGAAGCTGGACGCGGTCCTCCCCGGCGGGTACCTGCGGGAGCAGCTGGCGGATCCGGGGCGCGGCAGGAACAGCGTCGCGGCCGGCGCGGCGGCCGCCGTCCTGGTCCTCGTCGGCACCGTCCTCGCCGCCCTCCACCCGGATCCCGGTCCCGGTGTCGGCGACGGGATCCTCGTCCTGGCCGCCGTCGTCCTGGCCGCTGGACTGCTGGCGGTGGAGCGGGCCCTGGCGCGCCTCTCCGTGACAGGCCGGTCCGAGGACCGCCGGCGGCAGGACTACCACCTCATCCGCTTCGGGGACAACGCATCCTCCTACCGACGCTACTGGCTGGCCGCGCTCGCCGGGATCGTCCCGGTGATGGTCACGGCCAACACCGGGGGCGACGCGACGGCCGGAGCCGGGATGCTCGCCGTCGGGATCCTGTGGACCGTCAAGACCCTCGACCTGCTGGTCCATTCGCGGGCCGTGGCCGGAGGCGAGAACCCATGGGTGACGGGCGCCGCGCTCAGCCGGGCCGGGAAGGGCCGGCAGGCCGTGCGGGGCCGGCTGCTCGGCGCCCGGTTCCTGCTGATCATGCTCTTCGTGTGCTTCTTCACCTGCTCTCTCGGATTCGGCATCGTCATCGGCGGGTTCATCGAGGGCGCCTGACGTCGGTGGCCCGTGTCAGGGGTGTAGGGCAAGATAAGGACGGTGACCACAGGAACCGAAGACGCAGCCCAGACCGCCGGATCCGGAGACCGTCAGCCGCCGGGGGACGAGCTCAGGGCCGAGTATGCGCAGCTCGCCGAGGAGGTCCGCGCACACCGCACGGCGTACTACCAGGACGCCGCCCCCACCATCTCCGACGCCGAATTCGACACCCTCTTCCGGCGGCTCGAGGAGCTGGAGGCGCTCCACCCCGAGATCGTCGCCAACGATTCGCCCACCCAGGAGGTGGGTGGGGAGGTGTCCGCAGCCTTCGCTCCCCTGGACCACCTCGCCCGCATGTACAGCCTCGAGGACGTCTTCTCCCTCGATGAGCTGAAGGCCTGGCTGGACCGCGCGGCCGCCGGCGTCGAGCAGCGCAGCCCGGGCGCGCCGGTCGCCTGGCTGACGGAGCTCAAGATCGACGGCCTCGCCGTGAACCTCCTGTACCGCGACGGTGAACTGGTCCGCGCCGCCACCCGCGGCGACGGCGTCACGGGGGAGGACATCACGCACAACGTCCTCACCATCGCCTCGGTCCCGAAACGCCTTGCCGGTACCGGCCACCCGGAGGAGGTGGAGATCCGCGGCGAGGTCTTCTTCCCCACCAGGGAGTTCGCGCAGCTCAACGAGCGGATGGTCGCCGCCGGCAAGGCCCCGTTCGCCAATCCCCGGAACGCCGCCGCCGGTTCCCTGCGGCAGAAGGATCCCGCCATGACGGCGGAGCGTCCCCTCGACATGTACGTCCACGGCATCGGTGCCCGCACCGGCCTGGCGGCCGAGACGCAGTCGGAGACGTACGACCTCCTGAAGGCCTGGGGGCTCCCCACCTCGCCGTACTACAGGGTCCTCGCCACCCAGGACGAGGTCGTCGACTTCATCGGTCACTACGGGGAGCACCGCCACGACCTCCTGCACGAGATCGACGGCATCGTGGTGAAGGTCGACAGCTTCGCCCTGCAGCGCGCGCTCGGCCACACCTCCCGCGTGCCGCGCTGGTCCGTGGCGTACAAGTACCCGCCGGAGGAGGTGAACACGAGGCTGCTGGACATCCTCGTGAACGTGGGCCGGACCGGCCGTGTCACGCCCTTCGGTCTCATGGAGCCCGTCAAGGTGGCCGGTTCCACCGTCGGTATGGCCACGCTGCACAATCAGGAGGTCGTCAAGGCCAAAGGCGTGATGATCGGGGACATCGTGGTGCTGCGGAAGGCCGGCGACGTCATCCCGGAGATCGTCGGCCCGGTCATGGCCCTGCGCGATCCCGAGAAGGTCCGCGCGTTCGTCATGCCCACCGAGTGCCCCTCCTGCGGCACGCCGCTCCAGCCGGCGAAGGAGGGCGACGTCGACATCCGCTGCCCCAACGCCCGGTCCTGTCCCTCCCAGTTGCGTGAGCGCGTGTTCCACCTCGCCGGGCGCGGCGCCTTCGACATCGAGGCCCTCGGCTGGGAGGCGGCGATCGCGCTCACCCAGCCCGCGGAACCAGCGGTCCCGCCGATCACCACCGAGGCGGAGATCTTCGACCTCACGCCGGAGAAGCTGGCGGACGTGAAGATCGAGCGGGACAAGAAGGTCAAGGGCGTCGTCACCGGCAGGGAACTCGTGCCCTACTTCTATTCGAAGGGGACGGCGCAGAAGCCCTCGGAGCCGAGCGCAACGACCCGGAAGCTCTTCACGGAGCTGGAGAAGGCGAAGAAGCAGCCGCTCTGGCGCGTGCTCGTGGCGCTGTCCATCCGTCACGTCGGCCCGACGGCGTCACGCGCCCTCGCCACCGCCTTCGGCTCGATGGACCGCATCCGTGCCGCGAGCGAGGAGGAACTCGCGCACGTCGACGGCGTGGGCCCCACCATCGCCGTCGCCCTGAAGGAGTGGTTCGCTGAGGACTGGCACCGCGAGATCGTGGACCGCTGGGCGGCAGCGGGCGTGCGCATGCAGGACGACGTCGACGAGAGCACGCCGCGCACCCTCGAGGGCCTCACCGTCGTGGTGACCGGATCCCTGGAGCAGTACAACCGCGACGAGGCGAAGGAGGCCATCATCACCCGTGGTGGCAAGGCCGCCGGTTCGGTATCGAAGAACACCAGCTACGTGGTGGCGGGCGAGAACGCCGGAACCAAGCTCGAGAAGGCCGAGGCGCTCGGCATCCCCGTGCTCGACGAGGAGGGCTTCATCGCACTCCTCGAGAACGGACCCCCGATCTCCGATCCCGACGACGAGGACGCCGAGGTGGCCACGGAACCCGGGTCCGGAGCGGGAACGGGCCCCGACACCCCGGAGGCCCCGTGACGACCGGGCCGGCAGGTCCTTCGGGGGACGGCCGTGCGCCGACCCCGGAGGCGCTCCTGCACCTGGCACGGCAGGCGGCCGCGGCCGGTGCCGAGGTCCTGGCCCGGCGCGACCCCGCTGCCCTCGATGCCACCAGCAAGAGTTCGGACAGTGACTGGGTGACCGCGTTCGACGTCGCCGCGGAGCGTGCGGTGCGCCGCGTCATCCTGGACTCGCGGCCGCACGACGCCATCACCGGCGAGGAACTCGGCACCACCGTTCCTGCCGGGTCCGGCGCCGCAGGTATCCGCTGGTCGATCGACCCGCTCGACGGCACCACGAACTTCATCCGGAACATCGTCTACTACGGCACGTCCGTGGCGGCGGCCGACGCGGACGGCACCTGGCTGGCGGGCGTCGTGCACGCCCCGGCGCTGCGCCGGATCTACTGGGCGTCCCGCGGCGGCGGAGC
Source organism: Arthrobacter sp. TmT3-37 (assembly GCF_054510835.1). Lineage (NCBI taxonomy): Bacteria > Bacillati > Actinomycetota > Actinomycetes > Micrococcales > Micrococcaceae > Arthrobacter > Arthrobacter sp. TmT3-37. The sequence goes on from NZ_JBTNDU010000018.1 coordinate 75,624, forward strand.
GTGGCTGAGCGACCAGGGTAGGGTGCGGCGCCTCACCGGGCCCGGTACCGACCGGGGGAGGATCCTCGGCACCGGCTTCTCGTACGACGCCGCGACGCGGGCGGGGCAGGTGGACGACCTCGGTGCGTTCCTCCATGGCTTCGGCGACTTACGGACGCTCGGTTCTGCGGCTCTCGATCTCTGCATGGTCGCGGACGGCTCCCTCGACGCCTTCGTGGAGCGCGGGCTGCACGAGCACGACATCGCGGCGGGCGCGCTGATCGCCGAGGAGGCGGGCGTCGTCGTCCTCCGGCCGCCGCTGCGGTCCGTGCTCGACGGCGGGCCCACGGAGGCCGAGCGCCTCGCGGCCGTCACGGAAGCCGGGACGCCCGGCTTCCTCGCGGCCGTTCGGGGGTCTGCAGCACCGACCTCGGCACCGACCACGGAAGGGGCATCATGACGCGGTCCTGGCAGAAGATCCTCTCGACCCTCGCTGGAGCGCGTTCCCGTGAGATCTATGCGCGGGCCGTGCTCGGGGAGCAGCTCGGCGCTGCGCCGAAGGAGATCCGGCGCCTCGTCGACGCGGGACTCCTCGCGGCCGACCACGCGGTCGACGGTGAGCTCTTCAAGGAGGTGCTCGCGGCCGCGGCGCCGGGAACGCCGAAGGGCGTGGACCGGTTCTTCCGGGACGGGCGGATCGACGGACTCCCGCGCGCCGGCCAGGACCGGGCCGACCTGCTGGCGCACCTCGCCGAGCGGCTCCTGCCCGCCGACGAGGAGCTGGGCGAGCCTGACGTCAACCGGCTGCTCGCCACGGTCACACGCGATGTCCCGACGCTGCGGCGGGCGCTCGTCGACCACGGCTACGTGGAGCGGTACCCGGACGGCACGGGCTACCGGCGCGTCACGGAGACGTCCTGACCTCACGGTGCGGCGGCACGCGACTCGTCGTGTCCACGGACGGTGCTCATGGACGGTGCTGATGGACACACCGGCGGGGCCACCGCTGCCAGGTCGTCGAGCTTGCGGCGGGACCGCCCGGAACCCAGAAGGGCTCCCGCACCAATGCGCGGGAGCCCTTCTGCCGAACGTGACCTGCGTGGTCCTTAGCCGGCGGGGGGTGTGAGGACGGTGTCGATGAGGTAGACGACGGCGTTGGCGGTCTGGACGCCGCCGCAGACGACGTTGGCGTCGTTGACCTTGAGTTCCTGGCCGGAGCCGGTGACTTCGAGGTCGGCACCCTGGACGGTGGTCTGGGTGGTGCCTTCGAGGTCGGCGGGCTGGATCTTGCCGGGGACGACGTGGTAGGTGAGGATGCTGCTCAGGCCCTCGGTGTCGGTCTTGAGTCCT